>CAJBMJ010000538.1 GCA_903954045.1 uncultured beta proteobacterium
CGCAGTCCATATCCACAGCGCCCGCAAAAGCAGCACCGGCAGGTATCTGGGCAGCAGCAGGCGCTACAGTTTGTGTAGCTACTGGCGCAGACGCGGCGGGCGCCGGAGCACCAGCTGGTGCCGAAGCAGCTGCAACACCAGACGCCTCCAGCGTCAGCACGACCGAGCCCTCTTTGACCTTGTCTCCCAGCTTGACCTTAAGCTCTTTGACCACACCTGCAGCACTGCTGGGAATTTCCATGGAAGCCTTGTCTGACTCCACAGTGATCAGGCTTTGCTCCACCTTGATGGTATCCCCGGGCTTAACCATCAACTCGATGACGGTAACCTCGTCGAAGTCACCAATGTCCGGAACCTTGATATCGATGGTACTCACAGGAGAACCCTCCTGAAATCACCCAGGATCTGTCCCAGGTAAGCATTGAAGCGAGCAGCCGCAGCGCCGTCGATTACCCGGTGGTCCCAGGTGAGCGACAGGGGAAGCATCAGGCGCGGCTGAAAAGCCTTGCCATCCCACACCGGCTCCATCTGGCTCTTGCACACGCCCAGAATGGCCACTTCTGGCGCATTGATGATGGGCGTGAAATAGCGTCCACCAATACCGCCCAGGCTGGAGATGGTGAAGGTAGCACCCGACATTTCTGCGGGGCTCAGCTTGCCGTCGCGTGCCTTCTTGGCGAGTTCACCCATTTCCTGGCTGATTTGCATCACGCCTTTCTTGTCAGCGTCTTTCAATACCGGAACCATCAGGCCATTGGGCGTGTCGGCAGCAAAGCCGATGTGCCAGTAGTTCTTGAAGACCAACGCGTCGCCGTCCAGAGAACTGTTGAACTCGGGGAACTTCTTGAGTGCCGAAACACAGGCCTTAATCAGGAAAGCCAGCATGGTGACCTTGACGCCGCTCTTCTCGTTCTCTTTATTAGTAGACACGCGGAAGGCCTCAAGGTCGGTGATATCGCAGTCGTCGTGGTTGGTGACGGCCGGAATCATGATGGCGTTGCGCAGCAGGTTGGCTCCGCTGATCTTCTTGATACGACCCAGTTCCTTGCGCTCAATGGGGCCGAACTTCGCAAAGTCGACTTTCGGCCAGGGGATCAGGCCCAGTGCGGCACCATCGCCACCACTGGAAGCGGCAGGTGCCTTGGCAGCCTGAGCCTTGGTCTGGGTGGCACCGGACATAACGGCCTTGGTGAAGGCTTGCACGTCGTCTTGGATGATGCGTCCTTTGGGCCCGCTGCCCTTGAGTTCCTCCAGTGGAACGCCCAGTTCGCGGGCAAATTTGCGCACCGAGGGCGACGCATGAGGCAAGCCAACCGGGGCCCCGCCAGGCGCATGGGCAGGTGCCGCGGCAACGCTTGCAACGGCAGGCGCTGCAGCCACTGCCGGAGCGGCGGCGACTGGTGCAGCGGTCGGAGCTGCGGCGGCGGCAGGTGCAGCCACTCCAGCGGAAATGCCTTCCAGCATTGCAATCAAGTCGCCAATATTGACCTTATCGCCTACTTTGACTTTCAGTTCTTTCAAAACGCCTGCAGCGCTGGATGGAATTTCCATCGATGCCTTGTCGGATTCCACCGTGATCAGGCTTTGTTCCACCTTGATGGTGTCACCGGCCTTAACCATGATTTCGATCACGGCCACGTCTTTAAAGTCGCCAATATCGGGCACGCGCACTTCCACCGGGCCTGCAACCGCAGCGGGAGCAGAGGGTGCAGCTGCGGGAGGCGCTACAGAAACAGGAGCTGCCTGCACAGGTGCAGCGGGCGCTACAGCCTGATTTGGTGCTGAGGCTGCGCCGGAAGCTTCCAGTACCAGCACCACAGACCCTTGCTTGACCTTGTCGCCAAGCTTGACCTTGAGTTCCTTGACCACGCCTGCGGCGCTGGAGGGAATCTCCATGGAAGCCTTGTCAGATTCCACAGTGATCAGGCTTTGTTCGGCCTTGACGGTGTCGCCCACCTTGACCAGCAGTTCGATAACCGCCACTTCGTCGAAATCCCCAATATCCGGGACTTGTATTTCCAGGGTTGCCATGTTGTTTGTCTCCGGCGTTTATGCGTACAGCGGGTTGATCTTGTCGGTTTTGATGCCGTACTTCTTAATAGCCTCGGCCACCTTGGCCACTGGCACCACGCCGTCTTCACTCAGGGCCTTGAGTGCAGCCACCACAACGTAATGGCGGTTCACCTCAAAGTGCTCGCGCAGCTTGCTTCGGAAGTCGCTGCGGCCAAAGCCGTCGGTACCCAGTACCTTGTAGGTGCGGCCTTTGGGGATAAAGGGGCGAATCTGCTCGGCATAGGCCTTCATATAGTCGGTCGACGCAACCACAGGTCCGGCATGTTTGCTGAGTTGCTGACCCACGAATGACACTTGAGGCGTCTCGGTGGGGTGCAACAGGTTGTAGCGCTCGGCAGTCTGGCCGTCGCGGGTCAACTCGTTAAAGCTTGGGCAGCTCCATACATCGGCTTGCACGCCCCAGTCGGTGGCCAGCAAGGCTTGTGCAGCAATGCTTTCGCGCAGGATGGTTCCGGAGCCCAGCAGTTGCACCCGCATTTCGCCAGCATCGGAGGTGCCCTTCGGTAGCACGGCACCGGGTTTGCACAGGTACATGCCCTTGATGATCTGCTCTTCCGTGCCCACGGTCAGGCCAGGCATGGCGTAGTTTTCATTGAGCAGGGTGAGGTAATAGAACACGTTGTCCTGTTTCTCCACCATGCGTTTGAGGCCATGATGCAGGATGACACCCACTTCGTGCGCGAATGTCGGGTCATAGCTAATGCAGTTGGGGATAGTGCCCGCCATGATGTGGCTGTGGCCGTCCTCGTGCTGCAGGCCTTCGCCGTTGAGCGTGGTGCGCCCTGAAGTGCCGCCCAGCAGGAAGCCGCGTGCCTGCATGTCGCCTGCAGCCCAGGCCAGATCGCCAATGCGCTGGAAGCCGAACATCGAGTAGTACACGTAGAACGGCACCATGATGCGGTTGCTCGTGCTGTAGCTGGTAGCAGCCGCAATCCAGCTGCTCATGCCACCCGCCTCGTTAATGCCTTCTTGCAGAATCTGACCCGCTTTGTCTTCGCGGTAGTACATCACTTGGTCTTTGTCGACCGGGGTGTAGTTCTGGCCTGCAGGGTTGTAAATGCCGACCTGACGGAACAGCCCTTCCATACCAAAGGTACGGGCCTCGTCGACCAAAATGGGCACCACACGCGGCCCTAAGGCCTGGTCGCGCAGCAACTGCGTCAAAAAGCGCACATAGGCTTGGGTGGTGGAGATTTCGCGGCCTTCGGCGGTGGGCTCGATCACGCTCTTGAAGGTGTCGAGTGCGGGCACGGTAAAGCTCTCATCGCTCTTGGTGCGGCGGTGAGGCAGGTAGCCACCCAAAGCCTTGCGGCGCTCATGCAGATACTTCATCTCTGGCGTATCGTCAGCCGGCTTGTAGAACGGAATGTTGGCCAACTCGCTGTCTGGCACAGGAATGTTGAAGCGGTCACGGAAGGTCTTGATGTCCTCATCCGTCAGCTTCTTGGTCTGGTGCACATTGTTTTTGCCTTCACCGGCCTTGCCCATGCCAAAGCCTTTGACGGTCTTGATCAGCAACACCGTGGGCTGGCCCTTGTGGTTCTGCGCCTTGTGGAAGGCCGCGTAGACCTTCTTGGAGTCGTGGCCACCACGGCGCAAGTTACCGATCTCGGCATCGCTCATTTTGGAGACCATCTCCAGCGTGCGGGGATCGCGTCCGAAGAAGTGCTTTCGCACGTAGGCGCCGTCATTGGCTTTCATGGCCTGGTAATCGCCGTCCAGCGTATCCATCATGACCTTGCGCAACGCGCCGTCCTTGTCGCGCGCCAGCAATGCGTCCCAACCAGAGCCCCAGATCAGCTTGATCACATTCCAGTCGGAGCCGCGGAATTCGCCTTCGAGTTCCTGAATGATCTTGCCGTTGCCACGTACCGGGCCATCCAGGCGCTGCAGATTGCAGTTAATCACAAAGATCAGGTTGTCCAGCTTTTCGCGCGCAGCCAAGCCAATGGCGCCCAAGGATTCGACTTCGTCCATTTCGCCGTCGCCACAGAACACCCAGACTTTGCGGTTCTCGGTGTTGGCAATGCCACGCGCGTGCAGGTACTTCAAAAAGCGAGCCTGATAAATGGCCATCAATGGCCCCAAACCCATCGACACAGTGGGGAACTGCCAGAACTCAGGCATCAGCTTGGGGTGGGGGTAGCTGGAGAGACCCTTGCCATCCACTTCCTGGCGGAAGTTGAGCAATTGTTCTTCGCTCAGACGGCCTTCCAGGTAAGCCCGGGCGTAAACACCAGGCGACACATGCCCCTGAATATAGAGGCAATCACCACCGTGGTTTTCGTTTTCAGCATGCCAGAAATGGTTAAAACCGGCACCGAAAAGACTGGCCAGCGAAGCGAAGGAGCCAATGTGCCCGCCCAGATCACCACCGTCTTCGGGGTTGTGGCGGTTGGCCTTGACCACCATGGCCATGGCGTTCCAGCGCATGTAGGCGCGCAGGCGCTCTTCAATTTCCAGATTGCCGGGTGAACGCTCTTCTTTGGAAGGCTCAATGGTGTTTACATAACCGGTGGTAGCAGAGAACGGCATGTCAATGCTGCTCTGGCGCGCATGCTCCAGCAACTGCTCCAGCAGAAAGTGCGCCCGCTCGGGCCCCTCGCTCTGGATGACGGCGGACAACGCGTCCATCCATTCACGGGTTTCCTGGTTATCGACATCCATGGCCTTGCCACCGGTCGCGCTGGTTGGTTCTACTGACATCTGTTGTCTCCTGGTTGCGTTTGTGCGTAATTTAGTACGGTATGCCAATTTTCCCACAATTTATTTGAAATTTCAAATAATGCTTTTTCATTTCATAATGCGGATTGTGAGAGTACCTCTTCAGTGCCCAAAATGTTGAGGTTGAACTAGGGTTTTCACTCCCCTACACTCCCCCCATGGCTTTGCACCGACTTAAGCATTTATCCAACCCCTTGGCACTGACCCCCGTGGAAGGTGCACGACGCTGGTGGCAGAAACTCACACCCCATCGGCAAGACCGTCTGGCCATGCTCGCCCCCCTGGGGGCTGTGCTGCTTTTTTTTGCGGCCATCGTTGCTACCTTGGGCTATTTGCGTCTGGAAGAAATGGAGCGCGAACAGGAGGCGGTGCAGCGGGATGTGGAATACACGCAGCAAAGGCTTCGGCTGCGCCTGCTGGAACGACAGGAGCAACTCACCCGGATTGCGCGCGAGATATCCAACCGTGAACTGGATGCAGACGAATTCAGAACCCGCGCTGAGAGCATGGTCAATCAGTACCCTGAAATTCAAGGCCTCGCCTGGATTGACGACAAAAGGCGTTTCAAAGTGGGAACCGGCAGCACGCAAGTTTTGCAAGGGACACGCATTGCAGTTCAGGGAGCCGATGTTGCGCAGTCCTCGGATGTGTATTACGGATACAGCCTGACACAGAGCTCGAATCAGCCCGTTTTCATGCAGCAGCCGCGCGTCAACGAATTTCCGCCGCCTCTGCAGATGTTCAATCCCCTCAACGAGCGCGGTCGTTTTTCGGGCGTGCTGCTGACCGAATTTTCCGTCGATGCGCTCTACCGCTATGGCGTGCCTGACGACGTGTCCGCCCGCTATGCTGTGTCCTTGCTGGACGTCAATGGAGCCCTGCTGGCTGGCATTGCCATACCTGACAAAAAGAACGTCGGAAAATTTCTGCCGTGGGTCAGCAAAGCCAATGAGCGCTCGATGCCGGTTTCCCCGGTGGGCAGCGGCTTGGTGGTTCGGGCTCAGGCCTACCGGGCTTCGCTGGGGGTGATTGGCAGTGGCCTGTTCTGGCTGGTCGCCACCTTGAGCATGATGACCGCCTGGATGCTGATTGCCAACTGGCGGCACACCCGCAGGCGGGTACAGGCCCAGTTGGCTTTGATGTCGGAAACCAATTTTCGACGCGCCATGGAAAACTCCATGCTCACAGGCATGCGTGCCATGGACCTGCAGGGCCGCATTACCTATGTCAACCCTGCTTTTTGCCAGATGACGGGATTGTCCGAATCCGATCTGGTCGGACGCACCCCCCCCTTTCCGTACTGGCCCGAAGACGACCGCGAGCAGCTGGAAACCCGCCTCGAAGAAGAACTGACCGGCAGGACCTCCCCAGGCGGAATTCAGGTGCGGGTGCAGCGCAAAGACCGTTCGCTGTTCGATGCCCGCCTGTATGTTTCACCCCTGATTGACTCTCAGGGCACCCAGACCGGGTGGGTAACTTCGATGACCGATATCACCGAACCCAACCGCGTGCGCGAGCAACTCTCGGCCTCCCACCAGCGCTTCACCACCGTGCTGGAGGCCCTGGACGCCTCCATCTCGGTAGCCCCATTGGGTAGCGACGAAATGCTGTTTGCCAACAAGTTATACCGGCAGTGGTTTGGCACCCTGGCCGGTGGACATCTGCAACTGGTGGCGCAAGCGGGCATTCCTCCCGGCCCCACCAACGATGAATCACATGACAGCGTGGACTCTTTTGCGGGCTTGCCAACCACAGCATTGCCCGATTCTGAGGCGGAGAGTTCGGAGATCTATATCACCGAGCTAGGCAAGTGGCTGGAGGTTCGCACCCGTTACCTGAGCTGGGTCGACGGACGTCTTGCGCAAATGGTGATTGCCACCGACATTACCTCGCGCCGCCTGGCAGAAGAACAGGCCGCCACCCAGTCAGAGCGCGCCCAAAACGCCAGCCGTCTTATCACCATGGGCGAAATGGCGTCCAGCGTAGCGCATGAACTCAACCAGCCGCTTACAGCCATCAACAACTACTGCAACGGCATGGTGTCGCGCATTCAGGCTGGGCAAATCTCTGAAGAAGAGCTGCTTGGCGCACTGGAAAAAACGGCCAAGCAGGCCCTGCGTGCCGGGCAAATCATCCAGCGTATTCGTGCGTTTGTGAAACGCAGCGAACCCAACCGCACCCCCTCCGAAGTTGGCCTCATGGTGGGCGAGGCTGTCGAACTCGCCGAGATTGAGCTTCGCCGATTCAATGTGCGCCTGAACCGCTACATTGCGGCTCGCTTGCCCACCCTGATGGTGGATCCCATTCTGATTGAGCAGGTGCTGGTCAACCTTTTGCGCAATGCGGCCGAGTCTGTCGACACCGCAATGCGGCCCACCTCGGATCGGCTTGTGGAATTGCGGGTAGAGCCCAGGCAGGTGGAAGGAAGGGCTGTCGTTGAGTTTTCCGTTCAGGACACCGGCAAAGGACTGGCCCCCGAGGTCATGGCACGGCTGTACGAAGCCTTTTACTCCACCAAAGCCAATGGCATGGGAATTGGCCTGTCCCTGTGCCGATCCATCGTGGAGTCCCATCTGGGGCGAATGACCGCCGAGAACATCTACAATGGCGACGAGGTAACAGGGTGCCGGTTTTCCTTCTGGATACCGGCCTCAAACCTCGAGAAAGCGCCTCAGCGCAACCTTGCCAAAAGCAACTAGAACACTGGACACGTGAATGAGCTTGATTCCCAAAAAAGGCACTGTGTACGTCGTTGACGACGACGAAGCTGTTAGAGATTCTGTGCAATGGCTACTGGAGGGCAAAGGTTACCGGGTGCGCTGTTTTGACTCGGCAGAATCGTTCCTCAGCCGCTACGACACACGCGAAGTGGCCTGCCTGATCGTGGATATCCGTATGGGCGGCATGACCGGACTGGAGCTCCAGAACCGCCTGCTTGAAAGCCGCTCACCCCTGCCCATCGTGTTTATCACCGGCCACGGCGATGTGCCCATGGCCGTAGACACCATGAAAAAAGGTGCGATGGACTTTATCCAGAAACCATTTAACGAAGAGCAGTTGGTTTCCTTGGTGGAACGCATGCTCGACCACGCCAAAGACACCTTTGCAGACTACCAGCTTTCGGTCAACCGCGATGCTCTGCTGTCCAAGCTGACGCTGCGTGAATCGCAGGTGCTCGAGCGCATTGTGGCCGGGCGCCTGAACAAGCAGATTGCCGACGACCTGGGCATCAGCATCAAGACGGTGGAAGCGCACCGCGCTAACATCATGGAAAAACTCAGCGCCAATACCGTGGCAGACCTGCTCAAGATTGCCCTGGGCCAAAACGCACCCAAAGCCTGACGCTACTAAATTAATAGCTACTCACGCCCGCTCCTTCTGGACCAGCGGGCGTTTTCAATTGGAAACCAGCATGACAAACACCACTGCAACCCTCATTGACGGCAATGCACTCTCACGACAACTGCGCACCGAGGTCACCCAGCGCACAGCAGCGCTGCGCGCCAAGGGCATTACGCCCGGTCTGGCTGTGGTCCTGGTGGGCGACAACCAGGCCAGCCAGGTTTATGTGCGCAACAAGGTCAAGGCCTGCGCCGACAGCGGATTGCACTCGTTGCTGGAGCAATATCCGGCCACCATGACCGAGGCAGAACTGTTGGCCCGCGTAGAGGTGTTGAACAATGACCCCTCGATCCACGGCATTCTGGTGCAGTTGCCCTTGCCCGCCCACATCGATGGACACAAGGTCATCGAGGCCATTTCTCCGGCCAAGGATGTGGACGGTTTCCACGTGGCCAGCGCGGGCGCACTGATGGTGGGGCAACCCGGCTTTTGGCCCTGCACGCCCTACGGCTGCATGAAGATGCTCGAATCGATTGGCTACGACCTGCGTGGCAAACACGCGGTGGTGATCGGACGCAGCAACATTGTGGGCAAGCCTATGGCGCTGATGCTCCTGGCCAAAAACGCCACCGTCACCGTGTGCCACAGCGCCACCAAGGACCTCAAGGCCATGACGCTGCAAGCCGATGTCATCGTGGCCGCTGTAGGCAAGCGCAACGTGCTGACCGCCGACATGGTCAAGCCAGGCGCAGTGGTGATCGACGTGGGAATGAACCGCAACGACGAAGGCAAACTCTGCGGTGATGTGGATTTTGCGGGTGTCAGCCAGGTGGCAGGCCATATCACTCCGGTGCCCGGCGGCGTAGGCCCCATGACCATCACCATGCTGCTGGTCAACACCCTGGAAGCCGCCGAACGTGAGGCAGCAAAATGATGAATCCTTTGCTGAGTTTTGGCTCCCTTCCCCTGTTCGACCAAATCGCGCCCACGCATGTTGAGCCCGCCATCGACACTCTTTTGGCCCAAGCCAACGTCGCTCTGGAGCAGGTTACCGCTGCGGACTTCCCCGCCGAGTGGAACGCCATCGCCCGCACGCTCGACGTAGCCACCGAAAAGCTGGGCATGGCCTGGGGAGCGGTAAACCACCTCAACAGCGTGGCAGACACGCCCGAGTTGCGCGCCGCCTACAACGCCGCTCTGCCCAAGGTCACCGAGTTCTGGACCCGTCTGGGTGCCGATGAGCGCCTGTACGCCAAGTACAAGGCCATTGACGCGGGCTCGCTCAATGCAGAGCAACAGCAGGCCCTGAAAAACGCCAAGCGCAACTTTGTGCTGGGTGGCGCCGAACTCACGGGCGACGCCCGCACGCGCTTTGCCGAGATTCAGGAAAAGCAGGCCGAGCTAAGCCAGAAGTTCAGCGAAAACACCCTGGACGCCACTGACGCATTTGCCTACTTCGCCACGGAAGAAGAGATAGCAGGCATTCCGCAGGACGTTTTGCAAACCGCACGTGCGGCTGCGCAAGCCGAAGGCAAAGAAGGCTACAAACTCACCCTCAAAATGCCCTGCTACCTGCCGGTGATGCAGTTCGCCAAAAGCAGCGCCCTGCGCCAGACCCTCTACCGCGCTTATGTGACCCGCGCGTCCGACCAGGCAGCGCCAGACAGCCTAAAGTTTGACAACTCTGCCATCATCGCCAGCATCCTGGCCCTGCGCAAAGAAGAGGCCACCCTGCTGGGCTACCCCAACTTTGCCGCAGTGTCTTTGGTGCCCAAAATGGCGGACTCCCCCGAAACCGTGATCCGTTTCCTGCGTGATCTGGCCAGCAAAGCCCGCCCGTTTGCCGAAAAAGACCTCGCCGATTTGCGCGCCTTTGCCAGAGAGCAGTTGGGTCTGGAAGACCCGCAAGCCTGGGACTGGCCCTTTGTCAGCGAAAAACTCAAGGAAGCGCGCTATGCGTTTAGCGAGCAAGAGGTCAAACAATACTTCACCGCGCCCAAAGTTCTGGCTGGTTTGTTCAAGATTGTGGAAACCCTGTTTGACGTGGAAATTCAAACCGACCAGGCACCGGTGTGGAACTCTGGTGTCCAGTTTTACCGCTTAGAGCGCAACACCCCTCAGGGCAAGGTTTTGGTAGGACAGTTTTACCTGGACCCTGCCGCACGCAGTGGCAAACGCGGCGGCGCCTGGATGGACGATGTCCGCACGCGATGGCTGCGCGCGGACAGCGGCGTGCTGCAAACGCCAGTTGCCCATCTGGTGTGCAACTTTGCGGAGGGCGTGGAGGGCAAACCAGCCCTGCTCACCCATGACGATGTCACCACGCTGTTCCACGAATTTGGCCACGGCATTCACCACCTGCTGACCCAGGTCAACGAGCGCGATGTATCGGGCATCAGCGGCGTGGAGTGGGACGCTGTGGAGCTACCCAGCCAGTTCATGGAGAACTTCTGCTGGGAGTGGAGTGTGCTGCAGCACATGACTGCCCATGTCGACACCGGCGCGCCCCTGCCCCGCACCCTGTTTGACAAGATGCTGGCGGCCAAAAACTTTCAGAGCGGCATGCAAACCCTGCGGCAAATTGAGTTCTCGCTGTTTGACATGCTGCTGCACGCAGAGCACGACCCCGCCCAGGACCTGATGCCCCTGCTCAACCAGGTACGCCAGGAAGTGGCCGTTTTGCTGCCCCCGGCCTGGAGCCGCACGGCGCACACCTTCAGCCATATTTTTGCGGGCGGCTATGCGGCGGGCTACTACAGCTACAAGTGGGCTGAAGTGCTCAGCGCCGATGCCTATGCGGCGTTTGAAGAAACTGCTGCTCCCGATGGCAGCCCCAACGTGCAAACCGGCATTCGTTTCCGCGAAGCCATTCTGGAAGCGGGTGGTAGCCGCCCGGCCATGGAATCGTTCAAGGCTTTTCGGGGGCGCGAGCCATCGCTGGACGCGCTACTGCGCCACCAGGGCATGGCAGCGTAAACTTCGGCCCAAAGAATCCGGGAGACTTTCCATGAAACTTCGTACCGCTACATTTCTTGGGACCTTGATTGCCCTTGGGGGACTGGCATCGAGTGTCCAGGCACAAACCATTTACCGCATCGTCGGCCCCGACGGCAAAGTTACCTTTTCTGACAAGCCCCCCATATCGGCGGAGCAGGGAAAAATAGCCACTACGGGTACCGGGGCTGCCGCTGCCGCAGGGGGTGGTCTGCCCTACGAACTGCGCCAGGTAGCCAACAAATACCCGGTGACCATATACACCGCGCCGGAATGTGCTCCGTGTAACTCAGGCCGCGCCTTGCTGGCCGGCCGTGGCGTCCCGTTCACCGAGCGCACCATCACCACCGCAGAAGATACCGCCGCCTTGCAGCGCCTGACCGGCGAGAACTCGCTCCCCGTCATGGCAGTGGGCGGACAGCGTGTGAAAGGTTTTTCTGATGTGGAGTGGAGCCAGTACCTGGATGCTGCGGGCTACCCCAAAGCCTCTGCCCTGCCCTCCAACTACAAAAATCCGCCGCCTTCGCCCCTTGTGGCGGTGCAAAAGCCGGCTGACGCGTCGGCTGAACCACAAGAGAAGAAACCAGCGGCGAACAACGAGTACCGCCCACCTGCGGGGCCAGCGCCGTCCAATCCGGCTGGGATTACCTTTTAGCGCAGCGACCTGTGGACCTGCCATACCTTCATCCGAGCGCCGGATAAAGCTGGTAATGGGGGAAATATCGAGCGTCATACTGTAGTACTTGTTGGTAAGCCTCTTTAATTCATTGCGCCTCGCCCGCCAGCCCATGAAAGTGATTGCCGAGCGGCTGGGGTACTCCCACGTCAACCACTTCATTACCGCCGTCAAACGCAAATTTGGCTATCCGCCAGGCAGTGTGCGCAAAGCGCATTCGCCCTGATGCCCGGTTGGGGCTGATGTGTTTGATTGATTTGTCGTCGCC
>CAJBMJ010000539.1 GCA_903954045.1 uncultured beta proteobacterium
ATCATGCCGCCCATTGATCTCCCAACAACGTGCGCTCGTTTGATCATCAACGAATCGAGAAGTCCTGCAGCGTCGTTCGCCATATCAACCAGCGTATAGGGCACATTGGGCGTTTCGCCAAGAGAGACTGCGTCGGAAATGGCAGCGAGATCAGGCATCGACGCGCTATGGAAGTGGGTTGAAAGGCCAGCATCGCGATTATCAAAGCGAATCACGCGGAAGCCTTGTTCTGCCAATATCTGGCAAAACCGTTCGCTCCAGCGAGTCATCTGCGTACCCAGACCGGAAATCAGTAGAACAGCTTCCGCCTCGCTATTGCCAAAACAATCGTATTCAATTTCAATTCCGTTAGCTCTAATCTTGGGCATGGCGTGTTGTCCTTAAATGTTTTTTGTGTCGCCCGCTTTTTGGGCGCGCTTCGATATTTCACTTGGCCGGGTTCACGACAGCACAACGGATGCACCACTCCGCTGTGCAAGTGCCACTCACCCAGAAAATCGTCGCGATGGCACTGCTCATGAGAGTTCTAACGTTGGCGTACGTGCAAGTGTTACCAGTGCTGCGGAAACCGTCGCAACCGCTTCGGGGTCTATTGATTCGACGGCTTCGGTGCAAATGCTATCTGCAGTTTCGCGCGCGGCACTCACCAGCGCACGCCCGGCTGGGCGAAGCATGGCCTGACGAAATCCATTGGCACCTTCGCGCACCACGAGGCCGATCTTTTCGAGCAAGATCAACTGACGCAGCACCGACGATTGGGGCTGCCCCATAGGCCGCACAAGTTCCGGAATGCTTACCCGACCACCGTCCGCTTGCGCGAGCAAATTCAGTAGCGAAAAATCATTGAAACTGATGCCATGGTGTATGCCCAACTCGTCGTCAAGCTTGAGTTGGAGGCTGGCGTGCGCACGGTGTAGCGCTAAACAGAAGCTGAGATTCGTGTTCATCGAGGATTCCTCCTTGGTTCGTCGTAGCCGAGTTCGCCGACACAAGGGATTTCCTGGCGCCACAAGCTAACTAACATTTCCAATTCCTGTGTGGCATTGAACGCTGGGTCTAGGCTTGGCTTGACCATGTCGAGCACCTCGAAGAGAAAGTTGGTCTCGCCGTGTTCGACCCAGTCCTGTGCAAGCCTCGCATTTCGATGCTGTCTATGCTGCAGTTCAAAACGATGCCGATTGAGTGTGCCCTGAACGTTCGTACTTCCTGCAACCAACGCTCGGCCCGTGATCTGGTTGCGGATCGTATATACGCCTGCTCGGGTTTTCGTCTCCAGATACTGTCGTTTCAGCGTCTTATTGTTTGTCATCATCAATCCTTTTTGTTCCAAATTTGTTACGGTGCTACCGTTGATACTTCTGCCAATGGGAGCGGAGAAGCAAGGTAGCTGAGGTAATCGCGTACGTCGGTCGGCCAAGCTTCTGTCAGTCGGTGGAACTTTGCCGCGTCGTTTGCGAACAGTGCACGCGTGGCCTCTTCAAACCCAGCCATGTCACCAGCCATAGTCGACATGAAGTGGTACACACGTTCATTCGTCTGGCGTTGCTGGTCTCGGTCCATGCTTGCCCGGCGTGCCTCATCAATCAGTTTCCGCAAAGTCACCGAGGCACCGCCTCGCTGTGCAGCCAACCAAT
>CAJBMJ010000540.1 GCA_903954045.1 uncultured beta proteobacterium
TGAGTCAAGTGAGTGCCGGTCTGGCTTGGTGGTACCGCAAGTACGCCAAGGAACAGCCTGCAGATGACCTGCCCAAATATGAGAAAGCGGAACTGGGCGCACAGTCGCGCCACCAGGGACTTAGGGGAGACAAGTCACCCATTGCACCTTGGGACTGGCGAAAGGGTGACCATGGCGAATGAATTTCCAACCACGGTGGATGCTGCGGTGCGCCTGCTCTTGGGGCTAGTGGAGGAATCCGAGCAGGCCAAGATCGCGGCCATGGACAGCGAAGATATTTACACGCTGCACTTTGGATTGGGCGTTTGGATTCGCAACCACATGGGCTTTTATGCTGGCAACGACCAGTTGCTCAAGGCCACGGGTGAGACCGAACCCGATGATGCGAGCATGGTCATCATGCGGGCTTTTCGGGACCGCCTGCGCGCAGACCAGCCCAAAATTCACTGACGTTGATTTTCGCCAACCTATGCCAGAAGGCAGCGATTTGCGGTATAGTTGCTAAATTAACTAATCGCGCAACTTAAATAACACCATGAGCTTCGGAGCATTCATTCGACTTCATCGAGAGGCAAAGGGCATGCAAATGAACGACTTTGCCCGTCTGCTCGAGATTTCGCCTGCCTACTGGTCACGCATAGAGCGCGACAGAGAAAATGCGCCTAAAGACGAGCTGATCATCAAGGCCGCAGAAATTCTAGGCGTTAGCGTTGACGATGCATTCATTGAAGCAAGCCGCTTGCCGCCGGACTTACAGACAGAGGTTGGCAATGTCGTGCGGATGTACCGCAAGCAATCGCAGGCGGAGAAGTGAATGTCCTTGCTAACACTAAACTACCAGCACTGCGACCGCTATTTCCCTGACTACGTCAAGCACACCCAAGTTGCCAATATTGCACTGCAAGCGCGCCAGCAATTGATCAGTGACGACACGGACGCATTGACGCTCGAGATTCTGGGTGCGATCGACAACATGAAGGTCAACGGCATCCCATACGAGTTGTGGGTCGATACCGATCACCCAGTCAAGGATGAGTTGGGCAACGCCGTGTTGGGCGTTTGTGAGTTTGACCCCGGTGCGTCCAAGGATGCAGCGCTGCTCTTGATCACACCGGTCTGTGAAATTGCTTCGCCTGAGTTGGTGCTGAGTACTTTTGCCCACGAACTTGGGCATGCGGTTTTCGAAGCACCAGGTTGGATTCATGAGGCAGCCCAAGGTGCTGGACTTTTTGATGACCCCGCACTCACAGCGCGCAAAGCCTATCGCACCTCGACACCAGACGCTGAGCATTTGTCCAAATCTGCCCCTATTGGCAACGCTGCATATGAAACCAGTGTTCGCTTTGCCGAGTTTCGTGCCAACGAATTTATGGGCTCGCTGCTGGTGCCGCGCCAGCACCTGATGCGTGCGGTCGAAGTTTTGGCCGAGCAACACAGCGTGACGATAACCCGTGGTCAATCGATTGATCCAGATTTTCCGGGCATGGGCATGATCCTGACCGCCAAGAGTTCCTTTGGGTTCGACGGTATGGACCCGTTGCTGAAGGCGCTGGCCACACGCTTTGGCGTGACACCGAAATTTATCCGTGTTCGCATGAATCGATACGGGCTCCTCAAGCCAGGAGCTAAGAATTATTGATCGTTGAGATCAGTATGCAGCCGCCGACTTCACGTCGGTTTTTTTGAAAATAACTATTAACCTGTCACGCAATCGCGCA
>CAJBMJ010000541.1 GCA_903954045.1 uncultured beta proteobacterium
AAAGCGGCATGCCCTTCACGCCATGTGCAGCGCCAGTTCCAGTCCGGAGACGAAGGCGTCTTCCACTCGGTGGCCCAGGCACCAGTCACCGCAGACGCCAATGCCCGCCTTGGCATCCCACAGGTGGCTTTGGCCCAGCGCTTTTTCGGTTTTGGCGTACATCCAGCGGTGGGTTTCGGCGTGAGCGGGTTCTGCGCGGATGCCGGTCACTTCAGAAAACGCCTTGATGAGCTTGGCCTCGACCCGGGAAGGCGCATCGTTCAAATGCTCTTGCGACCAGGCTGCGCTGGCCTGAATGGTCCAGCGCTCTACCTTGCTGCGCCCGGGCTTGCTCGATTCGCGGGCCAGCCAGGCAATGCGGTGGTGGGTGCTGCGGGCCACGTTCCATTGCGGGCCCAGCGTGGTCAGACCGGGTTGCACCGCCTGGGGAAAGGCCAGCATGAGCGTCCAGCAAGGTGCAACCGTGACAGACGCCGTTTTTTTGGCCAGTGCTGCAGCTTTGGGAGTGTTGGCCAGCAAGACCTGGGCTTGGGGCGACGGTATGCCAAGCACGACGGCATCAAATCCGCCAAAGACATGGCTGCTACCGCCGTCGCCTTGCGTGCGCAATTGCCACTGTTTTTTGTTCAGCGAATCAGGCTCGATCGCTACCACTTTGGTTTGCAACTCCACCTGGGCTGCGTCCACCAAAGGCTGCGCCCAGGCCTTTACCAGGGCATTCATACCAGGGTTTGCGACCCAGTGTGGTTCGCGCGCTGGCAAACCTGCAGCTGCCACACAGCCGTGGGAATCGAGCACTCTGACAATGTTGGCGCTCCAGGGTCGGCACACACCCGGAACGGTTTGAATAGCCTGAACAAAACGCTGGTCGCGCACGGTGAAGTACTGCGCACCGTGGTCAAACGTGCCAAAGCTGCTGCTGCGGGTAGACATGCGACCGCCCAAGCCACTGCTCTTTTCAAACACGGTTACGCGGTGTCCGGCTTGCACCAGCGTGCGGGCACAGGTGATGGCGGCGATACCGCCACCCACGATGGCGATGTGTCTGGAAGAGGGCATGTGGGGGATCTCCGATTGTTGTCTATAGGTGGCTACTTTATACCCTTCATGCACCCCGGTGCTGCTCCAGCAAAGCTGCACGTGTAGCGGGGCTTTCCAATTGGCCCAGCCACCACTGCAGCGCACGTCCTTGGGTGGAAGCTTTACCGCCGCGCCAAGCGTAGCTGATGGATACCTGCCTGTGGGGGCGTTCGGTCTTTTTGACGACCAGTCGGCCAGTGTCTATGTAGGCTCCGGCCATGCAGCGCGGCAGGTAGCCGCCGCCCAGTCCGCGCAGTTGTGCGTCGAGTTTGGCATGCATGCTGGCTACGGTGAACACATCCTGCCCCCCGAGCAAGCCAAAAGTCATGCCGCCGCCGCGCTGTATGGAATCGGCCACGGCTACTGCACGGTGTTTTTGAATGGTGTCGTCACTCAAAGGCTCCGGCGCGTTGGCCAATGGGTGGTGGGGAGCGACTGCGTAAACAAACGTAGAGGTCCCCAAAGGCTTGGTGTGCACCCCCGACGTGTTGGAGGCATCCGGCGGTACACCCAGCGCAATATCGGCTTGCCCTGAGGTAAGCGCTTCCAGCGTGCCCGAAAGGGTTTCGTCGCGCAGGCGGATACGGGTGGGAGGAGAGAGGCTGAAGAAGCTTTCGCAGAGTTCCATCACCGTGGGTCTGGAGATGATGGTGTCCACCGCAATGGTGAGCTGCGACTCCCAGCCCGTGGCAACGCGTTTGACGCGGTTGGCGACCGCATCAATTTCAGTCAAAAGGCGGCCCCCCTCGCGCAGCAATTCGTGCCCGGCCTCCGTTAACTGCGCTTGACGGGAACTGCGGTCAAACAGTAAAACGTCCAGGGCATCTTCGATCTGGCGCACCCGGTAGGTCAGTGCGCTGGGCACCATGCCCATGGCCCGGGCCGCAGCTGCAAAGCTGCCTGCCTCGGAGATGTTTTGCAGCATGGAGAGCGCATCGGGGGTGAGGACATCGCGAGCAGTTTGCATGAAAACCCTGTTTTTATTGAAATCATTTGAATGATGCCATCAAACATCGTGGATCGCAAAACGGGGCTCAAAGCCTAAAGTTCAGGACATAGAAGGAGACCACTTTATGTTGACCTTACGCCAATCGTTGGACAGGGGCTATGCCGACCACGGCTGGCTCAAGTCGTTTCACAGTTTCTCGTTCGCCGGGTATTACGACCCTGCTCATTTGGGCTGGGGCAACCTGCGGGTGATTAACGAGGACCGTATTGCCCCCGGTACGGGTTTTGGAACGCATGGGCATCGGGACATGGAAATCATCAGCTATGTGATCTCCGGCAATTTGGCGCATAAGGACAGCATGGGCAACGTCAAAGGCATTCCCCCAGGCGACGTGCAGCGCATGAGTGCTGGCAGTGGGGTGATGCACAGCGAGTTCAACCATGCACCTGACGAGACCACGCATTTCTTTCAGATCTGGATTGAGCCCAACGTGAAAGGCATTGCGCCCAGTTACGAACAGAAAACCTTCCTTACTGAAGAAAAACAGGGCGCCCTGCGTCTGGTGGCTTCGCCCGACGCAGCGCAAGGCTCGGTCAGGATCCATGCGGATGCGCGCATGTACAGCGGCTTGTTTGATGGTATGCAGACAGCGTCATTGGTGTTGGCGGCAGGGCGTAAGGCCTATGTCCATCTGGTGCGGGGGACATTGACCGTCAACGGTACGGCCTTGAACACCGGAGACGCAGCTTTGTTGCAAGACGAAAGTTGCGTCCAGCTTTCTGGTGGCGTGGATGCGGAAGTGCTGGTTTTTGACCTGCAAGCGTGACACGCGTACTGATTTTATTCACCGGAGGCCAAGCGTCGCGGGGTCTTCTTTCTTAGTTGTTCACAAGGAACTTGAACATGGCAAAAGTAGCAGTGGTATTTCATTCGGGTTACGGTCACACCCTGCGCATGGCGCAATCGGTTGCCCAGGGCGCCGGCGGCGAGCTGATCGCCATTGATGCCGATGGCAATCTGCCTGAGGCTGCGTGGGAAACCCTGGCAGCAGCCGATGCCATCATCTTTGGCTCACCCACCTACATGGGCTCGGTCAGCTGGCAGTTCAAGAAGTTTGCCGATGCGTCCAGCAAGCCTTGGTACACCCAGGCCTGGAAAGACAAGATTTTTGGCGGCTTTACGGCCAGTTCCAACGTCAATGGCGACAAGCACTCCACCCTGCACTACTTCATGACCCTGGCCATGCAGCACGGCGGCATCTGGGCAGGCACCGGTTTGAACTACAACAACACCAAGGCTTCGCAGCGCAGCGATGTGAACTACCTGGCCTCCAGCGCTGGCCCCATGGCCCAAACACCGGGCGATGCAAGTGGTGAGGAGATGAATGCTGGTGATCTGGAAACCGCACGCCTGTTTGGTGCGCGTATTGCGGCTTTGGCTTCCAAGTAATTAGCCGTTCACGGCGCTGGGGTTGGCAGAAAGGTCTGCTGCCACCGCCCGGCGCTCGTCGAAGACAAAGCAGCTGCCGCGGTAGTGCGAGCCGTCGGTTTCTTCAAAATACTTGAGGATGCCGCCCTCGAGCTGGTAGACGTGTTGCAACCCCACCTCCTGCATCAGGATGGCAGCTTTTTCGCAACGGATGCCGCCAGTGCAAAAGCTCACCACGGTTTTGTCCTGCAGTTCCGCCTTGTGGTTAAGCAAAGCCTGAGGAAACTCGGTGAATTTGGTGAGGCGCCAGTCAATGGTGTTCTCGAACGTACCCGCATCTACCTCGTAATCATTGCGGGTGTCCAGCGTCACCACTGCCCGCCCTTCATCGTCATGGCCCTGATCCAGCCAGCGTTTCACAGTGGCAGGGGCTACCGCGGGCGCGCGACCATTAGCTGGGCGAATGGTGGGGTAGTTCATGCGGATGATCTCGCCTTTGACCTTGACCAGCATTTTCTTGAAGGGCTGTATGTCGGTCCAGCTTTCTTTGGGCGCTATGTCGGCAAAGCGTGCGTCCTGGTGCAACTGTGCGATAAAGCCGCGCACATACCACTCGGGGCCCGCCAAAAACAGGTTGATACCTTCCTCTGCCAGCAAAACCGTGCCTTTGAGCTGCAGGGCGTTAGCACGCTGCAGCAGTAGTTCGCGCAGGGCTTGCGCGTCCGGTAGGGGGATGAATTTGTAAGCGGAGATGTTGAGGATGGTGTTCACGGGAGGATTTTAGGGAGTTGTCGTATTCTGACCGCCAGATCTATGGCGCAGATAGAGACAAAAAGACCGCTGTAATACAATTGCATTACGTCTTTTTGAGAGTGCCATCATGAAAACTGCAACTCTTCCTACCGTTCGTGTTTTGCCCGAGATTCGGGAACAGGCCGAAAGCCTTTTGGAAGCTGGCGAATCGCTGTCCATGTTCATAGAAGAAAGCTTGCGCCGCCATATTGCGCTGCGCCAGAGTGAGCGTGAATTTCTTGCCCGTGGCATGTCTGCCGGGGCAAGGGCGCGGGAAACGGGTGACACGCTCAGTGCCCATGAAAGCCTAGGGCGATTGCGCGCAATGGCGGACAGCCATGCTGCTAAAAAAATAGCATGAATTCTTACCGGGTAGTTTTGGCACCCGAGGCGCAAGCAGACTTGGAGCGACTATTTCTTTTCTCTTTGGAACTGGACGCCAGACTGGCAGAGCGTGCGTTGTCTGCCATAGAAAATGCCTACGCTTTGCTAAGCCACAGTCCTTTTTCCTGCCGCAAGGCGGCTGATGGAAAGTTGGGTCCTCTGGTGCGTGAGCTGGTGATTCCTTTTGGTTCTGCGGGTTATGTCGCCTTGTTTGAAATACTGGATGACTCAACTGTCTTGATCACCGCAGTACGCCACCAACGGGAAAGCGACTACCACTAAAAGTGCGGGTATACGCCCTTGGCGCAAACCTACAATGAACCCATGTTTATCCATCTGCGCCTGCATACCGAATTTTCCGTGGTTGACTCCAC
>CAJBMJ010000542.1 GCA_903954045.1 uncultured beta proteobacterium
CGTTTCGAAACCATTGCCATCTCACTAGGCATTGATGACCAGAGCCGCCTGCGCGCCCGCATGCTCAAGGCATTCGACCAGTTTATTGACGCGCGCAACATGAACGCGGCCCAAATTGCCAAAAAGATGCGCGAGATGGAAATCGACATCGCGGTCGACCTGGGTGGCTACACCTCCGACACACGAATTGATATTTTTTCCTACCGTCCAGCCCCGGTGCAGGTCAACTATCTTGGCTACCCCGGGACCTTGGGCACGAGCTACTTCGATTACATCCTGGCCGACCGGCACATCATTCCGCCCGAACAGCAGCAGTATTACAACGAGCGTGTGGTCTACATGCCCGACACCTACTTGCCCACCGACAACAGTGTGCAAATTTCGCCACGCACCCCCTCGCGCAGCGAGTGCGGGCTACCAGAAGTCGGCGTGGTGTTTTGCTCTTTCAGCCACGACTACAAGATATCGCCCCCTGTATTCGACATATGGATGCGCCTCCTGTCGAAAGTGCCGGGCAGTGTACTGTGGCTGATGTCCCGCGGTGAACTGGCCCAACGCAATTTGCGGAAAGAAGCCCAGGCGCGGGGCGTGGACCCCTCACGCCTGGTGTTTGCTGGCCGGGTGCCATTGGTGGAAGACCACTTGGCCCGCTACCGCCAAGCCGATATCTTTCTGGACACCCACCCGTATAACGCGCACACCACAGCCGCTGACGCTCTGATGGCGGGCCTGCCAGTAGTGACCTACATGGGCAATTCGTTTCCGTCGCGGGTCGCTGGCAGTTTGTTACATGCCATCGGTGTTCCAGAGCTGGCTACGCACTCTTTGCAGGATTACGAGGCGCTGTCCCTTCGGCTGGCCCTAGAGCCAGAGCGGCTTGCCGAGCTCAAAGCCAAGATCGCAGCCAACGACGCGAGCCATCCGTTTCTTGACACCACGGGATTTTGCTTCCATCTGGAAGCCGCCTACATGGCCATGTGGCGCCAAACCCAGTTAGGTACCTCGGGCAATTACCTTCCATAAGAAACCTCATGCTCATGAATACTTCGATCGTTACTCTTGTGCCGTCATACAAACCCATCTTGCATGTTGATGAAGAGTTTTCTCTCGCCCAATCTCTGTGCGTCCTTCAAAGTCACTTTGTACGCTTCATAGCACCCAAAAAACTCAGCAATACCTGTTACACCGTTCACCAGCACAGCGTGCCGATGAATCGCTTTTCGCGTCCTTGCTTCGAGTCGATCGTGGAATTTAGTCGGCACTTTTTGGGTGAATCCGATTGGGCTGGCTACGAGGCATTTAGGTTACTGCTCATTTTGAATACCTATCCAACCGTGATACGGGATGAGTTGGACTTCTGGTGCGCGCAATCAATTTATTACGTTGGCACGCCCTGGCCCAACGCCTACGAGCCAACGGTGCACACAGGGCTTTTTAAAGACCCCGTTGAAAGACACGTACACATACACTTCAGAAATGACACCCTGAGTCAGCAGCATACGCACAAAGACCTGCACCCCCCGCAGGAGATTCCATTGGAAGAAGGGATTTTTGTGCAGCCCGGCTTCAGCGAAGATTTTTTCTTTTTGGCGGTGTGGGCATTGTCTGCCGACTTGGTCATGTCCGACGAGGTTATTGCACCCCGGCTCCTGCTGGAGAGGCAGCCCACCTTATACTTTCATGTGAATGGCGGACACCTTCCCATGAGTGAACATACATGGGGAAAATGGCAAGTCAAAGTTTTGCCACCGATTATTGACAGATACTTCCCCAAACCCTTTGAGCACTTGATAGCCGTACGCGGTGAATCGCATCATTCCAGGAATCTCTAATGACAAAAACGCTTGATCTGGGTTGTGGGCCCGTCCCGAAAAACCCATTCAATGCCGACGAAATTTTTGGAGTAGACGTTCGTGAGAATCTCGAAACGAATATTAAGAGCGCCGATCTGGTGGTGGAGCCTATCCCCTTCGATGACGACAGCTTCAACTATGTCACAGCGCACGATTTGATTGAACATATCCCGCGACTGATTTACACCCCCAAAAGACGCAATGCCTTTGTCGAGCTGATGAATGAAGTTCACCGTGTATTGCAAACAGGGGGACTGTTTCTGTCGTCTACTCCTGCCTATCCTCACGCTGCAGCATTTGTAGACCCCACCCACGTCAATATCATTACCGAAGGGACTTTTCCCTTGTACTTCGCGGATCAGGCTCCTGGCGGTTTGCCATGGGCTGCCATCTACGGTTTTAAGGGCCATTTCACTGTGAAGTTGCAGGAATGGCGTGGCCCACACTTGCTGACCGTATTGCAAAAAATCACTCGCCCTGTTGCAATCTGATCGCCTAATCACCATGAACACTTTTGACGCAACTACCGAGATGGTGGGCAAACTGACAGCCCTGAAGAAGGAGATGTTCGACCTTTTGCAGGACCCCATGTTCGACGCGATTTCCTATACCAAACTGCAACAGTTGGAAGCCAAACTTCAATCAGGCGCATTTGGAAAGATTGGGCCAGTCTTTTTTGGCAATGACCTGAAGAATGTTCGCTCTGTGGGTGTCGGCCGACGCTATGACTATTTGCCGGAAGGCTTTTTTTCGGCGCCAACGTTCAACCCGCCTGCTGACAGTGTTTTTATACTGACCAATAACGATATCGGATCGACCCTGCCATCCTATGTGGATTTCTACAAGAATAATCCACAGACATTGTTTGTCATCTGGGACTGGGACTCGCAGCACTGGACCTACATGAGCAGCATGGTGGGCATGTACTCTGACTTTTACATATCGGGGGGGTCGGAGAACGCCTACTTTCTGTCGCACTTCAACCCCAATGTCTTGGGGCCGGTGTTTGGCGGGGCGTACCAGTGGACCCGTGAATTCATTCTGGAGAATATTGACTCCGTAATGGTTGAGCGCAGCAATGACCCATTGGGCGTGCACTGCTTCTACGCGAACTATCCGCGCCGCAACCGGGCGATTGCGTCCGTAATGAAAGCATTTCCTTCGGTACGATTTGGAAACAATGATTATAAAAAACGCACCGACCTGGAGAACTTTCAAGAGTGGTGTGGACACAAAACCCATTGGGTCATGCCCGTTTTGGGTGGGCTTCCGTTACGCGGTTACAACGCTATGATCACGGGAGGCATTCCCGTTCTTCCCTCGTATTTGAAAAACTTCCCCGAGGTCTCCATCCTGGGTGATTTGCCTCTGTATTACGAAGTCGCAGACCTGATAGATCCCGTCGCCATTCAGGAGGCCGCCATCAAAAAGTTCGACTCGTTCGGAAAAGGTGGCTTGGTACAACGTGTTCTGGATGGCCTGGAGAAGTACCATGTGGATGCGCGATGCGAACACATTTTGAAACTGGTAGAGAGCGGAGTTGCCAAAGTCAGGGTGGCCGACAGGTCCTATTCCGGCGGCTACTATGGAATGGGTAGTTTCAGTGGGCGGCCAGGTGCTGGCAGCGCCACATTCTGAGCTCTGGATCCTTGGTGAAATTGGCGTTTAAAACATGAGGTCTCCTATGGGTAAGCTTGTTTTGCGAGGCGAGTTCATTGATCTGCTCCCATTGGCGGAGGAACACGCGGCGCTGACATTCGCGTGGAGAAACAGCGAACGTGCCATGCACCTGAATCGTGGGGTGAGTGACATTGCACAGCAAGCCCAATGGATTGCTGGGCGGCCATCGGAGGAACACAACTTTGTTGTCGCCCTCAAAGATGGCCGTCTGGTGGGTACAGTGTCGCTGTGTAGTATCGATACGCAGCACCAGCATGGCGAGTCCGGGCGGTTTTTGATTGGAGACGAAGACGCGGTACGTGGAATTCCCGTGGCGGTCGAGGCTATGAAGATGCTGTATGAATTGGCATTTGATGGTCTCAAGCTGAGGCGGGTTTTCGGTAGCATTGCGTCCGACAACAAATTGATGATGAAGTGGCAGAAGTTCCTTGGAATGAAAGAAGAAGGCCGTTTACGAAGCCACTATTTCATTGGTGGCCACTTTCAAGATGCCGTAATGTTTGGAATTCTGGAGGAGGAATTCCGTCGCATTGCACTGCCGCGCATGCAATCACTGATCACTGCGGGAAGAAACGCGGCGAGCTCAAAGAAATAGGAGTAGTTATTGATGATCACGAATGAGGGTGAAGTCTTGGCAGCAATCTACCAGGCGCTGGCGACTTTGAATGAGGAGCGCGCCGACACGGACCAGATTGAAATTGGACCCGAAACTTGTTTGTTTGGAGAGGGGTCAGTGCTGGATTCACTGTCACTTGTTTCTGTCATAGTTGATTTGGAAACCTTGGTGTCGGACAAATTTGGGCGTACGATCAGCCTGACAGATGACCGGGCAATGAACCATGTGCCGGTTCCTTTCACCGATGTCGGGGCGCTCAAGAGCTACATTTTGGAGCTACTGTCAGCATGAGCAATTCGTACAGTGGACGAATCGTGCTGATCACGGGGGCTCGCAGAGGAGTGGGACAGTTATTGACCCAGCACTTCTTGTCGAATGGTGCAAAAGTGATTGGATTCAGTCGCCATGAGGACGACTCCCCATTGGAAAATTACAACCCCATCGCTGTGGACGTGGGCGATGCGGAGTCCGTAGCTCGCGCTTTTGAAAAGGTACGAAAGACTTTTGGACAGGTCGACATCGTTATCAACAATGCAGCTGTGTTGACATCTCAATACGTGATGATCATGCCGCCTGGGGCTGCAAAGTCGATGCTTGACGTCAATATTTTTGGAACTTTTCTTGTCTCGAGAGAGGCAGCCAAATTGATGCGAAAAAGCAAGTGGGGCCGGATAATTAATGTGGGGTCTATGGCGGCGAGCCTTGAGCCCATCGGTGACTCGGTCTATGCAGCAACCAAGGCTGCAGTTAGTAGTCTGGCCAATGTCATGGCCAAGGAGTTTGCATCATTGAACATTACCTGTAACACCCTGGGTATTACGGCAATTTCGACCGATATGCTGGACCAGTTGCCCAAGGACAAGATCGATGCGGTTATCGCATGTCTTCCATTACCGCGTTATGCAACCCCAGATGATATTTTTAATGTCGTTGATTTTTTTGCATCTGAGCGAAGCGCGTACATTACTGCGCAGACCATTTTTTTGGGTGGTGTGAATTGACATGCGCTCGGCTGTTGAACCTCTTCTCAAAAACATTCTGCACAGGGTCACCAATACGGAGTTGCGTTCAAATACATACTTGCTAGCGGACCCAACAAGTAATGGTGACTGTGTTGTTGTTGACGCAGGCCTCGATCGCGAACGTATTGCGCTTGCGCTGAGCCAAACCGCTTGGCGACCAAGGGCGGTGCTCTGCACCCATGGACATTTTGACCATATAGGAGGGGCAGCTTGGTTGCAGCAGACATATGGCATTGCAGTCTATTTGCCCAGAGCGGACATCAAGTTGGCCAAAATGTCCAATTTTCTGATGGCTGCTTTTAAACTGAAGAGCCGCATTTCTCTGCCAGACTTCAGTTTGCTGGATGATGATGGTCCGATCGTAGATGTTGCCGGTCGCAGTTTTACCTATCACGCATTACCGGGGCATACACCCGGTAGTGCGGGTATTGCGGTTGATGGTCTATTGTTTTCTGGCGATTCTCTCTATGCTCACCATACCGGGCTTTCAAAGCTCCCCGGAGAAGACCACGAGCGCCTGCGTCAGTCTTTACGGCATCTCTTTTCCTGGATCGCCGACGATGTTTTGGTGCTGCCTGGGCATGGCGTGGCAGCGACAGTTCACGATATTTCTGCAAATAATGCAGAGCTGCGTACGTTTCTGGAATTGGCGCGGCCCATTGAAAACTATCCTGCATGACACTCCTGAACCCTCATCTTCCTGCTGTGTCCGTCATTGGGGTGGGCCATCATCTCCCCGACAACTTTGAAGACAATCAGACACTATGCCAAAACCTTGACGTGACCCCGGAGTGGATTGTCGAAAAAATTGGAATTGAGCGTCGGTATATTGCTGCGCCTCAAGATACTGCGTGGGGATTTGCCGTGTCTAGCGCGCGGCAGGCACTGGCGATGGCTGGTATTGGCGCAGAAGAGCTGGGCCTGGTCATCTGTTGCACTTTTTCGGGGGACTACCAGTTCCCTCCGCTTTCTGCCAAAGTGGCCCATGAGCTGGGAGCCCTCCATGCACAGATCTTTGATCTGCAGGCCAACTGTTCCGGTTTTGTTGCCGGACTAACTACTGCTTCAGACCGCATGCGGGTTGATACTTCGGTAGGCTACGCGCTGGTCATTGGTGTGGAGCTGTGCAGCCGCTATATAGATCGTCGAGACGTTAATACAGCCGTGTATATCAGCGACGGAGCCGGCGCGGCGGTATTGGGTCTAGTGCCTGTGGGGCAGGGGATACAAGCATCTGCCTTTCACACCGATGCGTCGAACTTTGAATCTGTGCGCTTGCGTGGTGGTGGTTCGTCCTTTGCGAACAACGGCCGCCCCTTTGATGCTGCTGTGGATTTGATGGAAATGAACGGTATTGCAACTTGGCGCCAGGCCATCACCCATCTGCCGCCAACAATTCGGCGTGCTTGCGTCAAGGCGCAAGTCGATGTAAAGGCCGCGAATTTCATTATTTTTCACCAGGCGAATCTCCGCCTTATCGAGTATCTCGTGCGCAAAATGGGCTTGGACATGAACAACACTTACACCAATGTGGCGCGTATCGGGAATACGGGCTCTGCCTCCGTGGCAATCGCCCTGAGTGAGGCGCAACTCTCAGGCCATTTGCATGCGGGTGATCTGGTCGTCTTGGCCGGTGTTGGTGCCGGATTTAATTTTGCCGCCAGTGTCTGGCGCTGGACGCTGGGAGCACCGCAATGAGCGTATTTGCAGACTTTGCCGCCGTACAGGAAGGCGATCAGCAGTCGCTGGTCAAAACCATCACGGAAGCAGACATTCGCCGTTTTGTCGAACTGACGGGCGATGACAACCCTTTGCATGTAGATCCTGCTTACGCATGCGAAACGGCATTCAAGGAAATCGTGGTCCACGGGATGCTGGGTGCCTCCTTTATCTCTACCGTGATTGGCACCAAGTTGCCTGGGCCGGGGGCACTGTGGGTGTCCCAGCAGATGGAGTTCAGCTTGCCGGTGCGGTTGGGCGACACCCTGACTGTGACTTGTACGGTGCTGCGTAAACATGCCCGCGATCGGCTACTAGAGCTTGACACGCGCATCACCAACCAGTACGGACAAGTGGTTCTCAGCGGTGGCGGCAAAGTCAAATTGCTTGAGCCACCCAAGTCCAAGGCGGAGAAGCCGGCAGCCGTATTGAAGGTGGCTATCGTCACCGGTGCAGCGGGCGGCATCGGGAGTGCCATTTGCCACCGCCTGGCAACCGATGGCTTTGCTATCGTGGTGAATTACCACACGGGGTTCGAGCGCGCACAGCGCCTGGTGGCTCAACTGAAAGACGCGGGTGGTCGCGCTGTTGCGGTGCAGGCAGATACCTCTACGCAGGAAGGTGCAGCCAAGCTGGCGCAGGAGGCGCAGGCGCATTTTCGCGGGGTGACCGTGCTGGTGCATGCGGCGTCGCCGCGTATTGTTGCGCGAGGCGTAGACGACTTGCCGTGGGCCGAGGTGCAGCAGCACCTGGACGTGCAATTGAAGAGTGCACTCTTTATGGTGCAGGCCTGCAAGCCAGGTATGGCAAAAGCAGGTGGCGGACGCATCATCTGCCTGGGCTCCCAATCCTGGGATGGAACGCCGGTAGCAGGCTGGACGGCCTATGCCATTGGAAAAGGCTCGCTCTCTACCCTAATGCGGTATCTGGCGGCTGAGTTGGGACCGCAGGGAATTACGGCCAATCTGGTCTCCCCCGGCATGACCAACACAACTTTTATATCCGGCGTATCCGAAAAGCAGCAACTGATGGCGGCCCGACAGACCCCTTTGCGTCGCCTGGCGGAGCCAGAAGATGTGGCAGGTGCCGTGGCGTTCCTAGCCTCTGACCAAGCGGCCTATGTCACTGGACAAAACCTCCGCGTCAATGGTGGGGGCTCCATGGCATGGTGAGCGCGGAGCAGCAAGCGCTGGCGCTTCTGGGACAGGCAGATGCTGCCATGGTCGATGTGCTGCAGTCGCTAACGGTTCTGGATCGCAGCGCGGACCCGTTTCGCAGTCTCAAGGTCGGCATTGCTGCCAACATCACGGTGGACTTGTTGGCCACATATTTGCGCAGACATGCCTACCGGGCTGGTGTGCGCCTGCAGGTTGCCAAAGGCAGTTATGACGATCTGGTGGGCGATGCACAGGCCCACGCCGCTGGGGGTGTTGGCCTGCTGCTGATTCTGCCTTTTTTTGATAATTTGCAACCCTCTTGGGAAAGCCAATTGAGTGCACTGGCCGACACGGCGCGGGATGCGGTTCACGCCGACTATTTCAACCGGCTGGAGCTTGCCCTGCAGGCAACGCAGGGTGTTAGCCTGGTGCTGGTGATGGGGGCGCATTGGTGGAATCCGCCGCCTGCGCAAGACAGCGCGCAGCAACTCGCCTTGCAGGCCTTCAATGCCGGTTTACAGCAAGTCGTGGGGCGGCACCCACAAGCCCGTTTTGTGGAGACCCTGGATCTGGTGGTAGCCATGGGCACCCGGCAGGCATTCGATGCCCGTTTTTATTTTCGGGCTAAGATGCCTTACACGGCGGGCTTTACCGACCAATTGGCACGCCGAGTGGCCATGGCAACCCGCGGTTTTGGCAGCGCGTTTCACAAAGTGCTTGTTCTGGACTGCGACAACACGCTGTGGGGCGGCATCGTCGGAGAGGATGGCCCCAGCGGCATCCAGTTGGATCGCTATAGCTGCCCTGGAAATATTTTTTGGACCGTGCAGCAGCAGTTTCGCGAGTTGGAGGCCCAGGGCGTGCTGTTATGCCTCTGCAGCAAGAACAACCAAACAGATGTAGACGAAGTACTGCAAGGCCACGAAGCAATGGTGCTGCGGGACGCGCAACTGGTGGCCAAGCGGGTCAATTGGGACGACAAGCCTAGCAATATGCGGGCGCTGGCGTCGCAGCTGAATTTGGGGTTGGAGAGCTTTGTGTTTGTCGATGACTCTGCCTTTGAAGTGCAGGCCGTGCGCGAACAGTTACCGCAAGTAACGGTATTTCAGGTACCCAAAGCGTTGCAGGACTACCCGGCGCTGGTGCGGGAACAGATTGTTCCACTGTTCTTGGCAGGCGGCGTCAGCCAGGAGAGCCGTGGCAAGACCCAACAGTACCGCGGTTTGGCGCAGGCGGCTGAACTGCGGTCCGGATTTGCCAGTCAGGAGGACTATTTGCGCTCGCTGGCCGTGGTGGTAACCTTGCGGCGCAACGACTTGACACAGGTGGCCCGTATTGCAGAGTTGATCGGCAAGTCCAACCAGTTCAACCTGACGACCCAGCGCTTGTCTGCGGGTGAAGTGGCGGCCCTGATGTCGCAAGACGGTGTCACCGTGTACTCGTTTGCGGTGACCGACAGGCTTGCGGACCATGGGTTGGCTGGCGTGCTGATTACAGTGGGCGAAGGAGATGCCGTGCGAGTGCATTCCTTTTTAATGAGTTGCCGCGTTATCGGTCGAGGTGCTGAGTTTGCTGTCTGGCGCACGGTGGTGAATGACGCGTTGTCGCTTGGAAAGCGGCATCTTTTGGCCGCTTATCGGCCTACTGCCAAAAACGCGCAGGTGGCAGACTTCTATGATCGGTTAGGTCTGCATGGATCAGACGAAGTGGGCGATGGCAGTCGCTCATACACGGTGCAACTGGAGCAGTTCCAGTTGCCGCCAACAACAGGGGTGGAGTTACGCAATGCTTGATCTGGATTTAGTGAAAAAAATCATGGCTTCGGTGATGGAAGTCGATTTCCTGACGCTCGGAGAAGATGCCAGCATGGACAGCATTCCCACATGGGACTCTCTGCGCCAGATGAACCTAGTGCTGGCGCTGGAGGAGAGTTTTGGCGTGTCCATCCCCGATGAAGATGCGGCCAATGCCACTTCATACAAGCTGCTGGTACTGGTATTGCAAGAGCAATTGGTGGGTAGCTGACGTGGACTGGTTGCTACAGCGTTTTGCGCAAGCCGACGACAGTCGATCGGCCTTCGTGCACGCCGGGTGCCACAGCAGTTATGGCGATGTATCCCGCAATATCGCCAACTTCCAGACGCGATTGACGCAAGGCGGCGTGCAGCCTGGTCAGACAGTAGTGGTGTTGGCCGACTATGCACCCGACGTTTTCTCCATGATTTTGGCACTGGCGGCATTGCGGTGCATTGTGGTTCCCATGACGCGAAGCTCGGTCATTGAGGAAGGCGAGGCGCTTTCTATTTGTGGCTGTGCCCACGCTATCCACTTTGCGCCGGACGGCCTGACGTGGTCCTTGCAGCCGCATGTGGTTGCTGCAGCCAGCGCCATGCTGGATAGTTTTCGCATCACTGGGCGTGCCGGACTGGTGCTTTTCTCTTCGGGCTCATCTGGTAAGCCCAAGGGCATGCTGCACGACTTCGAGCGGGTGATGGACAAGTTCCGTGTGCCCCGTGCGCCGGTCGTGGCCATTCCCTTTTTGATGCTGGACCATTTTGGCGGAATCAACACCGTACTGGCTATTACCGCTAGCCTAGGTACAGTGGTTACGACCGAAAACCGATCAGTGTCGGTGATTTGTGAAGCAATTGCCCGCTTTAAAGTGGAGCTTTTACCCACCACGCCGTCTTTCCTCACGCTACTGGCAGCCACCGATTTACAGCAACGCTATGACCTGTCGTCCCTCAAGCGCATTAGTTATGGCACCGAGACCATGCCCCAGGCGACGCTGGATCGGATTCGCAACCGTTTTCCTGGCGTGGAGTTGCAGCAGACCTACGGACTGTCCGAAGTTGGTGTGTTGCGCTCACAATCGCGGCCAGACGGATCCCTGTGGGTGCGCATTGGTGGTGCCGGCTTTGAGACCCAAGTGCGAGATGGTCTTCTGTGGATACGCTCAGATTACCGCATGGTCGGCTACCTGAATGCCCCCTCCGGCTTCGACGAGGAAGGTTGGTTCAATACCCAGGATCGGGTGGAGGTCGATGGCGATTATTTTCGCATCCTGGGACGGGTCACCGACCTTATCAATGTAGGTGGGCAAAAGGTTTATCCGGCTGAGGTGGAGGACGTCATTCTTGCTTTGCCCAACATTGACGATGTAGTGGTGGTGGGTGAAAAACACGCCCTTTTGGGTCAGATGGTCGTGGCCAAAGTGGCTTTGCACACCGCAGAGCCTCTGGACGCACTGCGTTTGCGCATTCGCAAAGCCTGTTTGGCGAAACTGACTGCATTTAAAGTGCCGTCCAAGGTGGAACTGCTGGACCAGGAAATCTATTCCGTGCGCTTCAAGAAATTGCGCCGCGCGGCACCATAATCTTTGGCATCCACGAAAGGGGAACCATGTCCATTGACCGCTGCCAGATGCTGGAGTTGCCGAAAGTCCACGACCCTCGCGGCAACCTGACATTCATCGAGTCTGAGGTTCACATCCCGTTCCCTATTCAGCGCGTGTACTACCTGTACGACGTGCCGGGCGGGTCCGACCGGGGTGGGCATGCGCACAAGACACTGCACCAATTCGTGGTAGCAATGTCGGGTAGTTTCGACATCGTTCTGGATGACGGAAAGAACAAAAAGCGGATGCACCTCAACCGTTCTTACAATGGCCTGTACATCTGCCCCATGATCTGGCGTGAATTAGATAACTTTTCGTCCGGCGCGGTTTGCATGGTGCTGGCGTCGTCCAAGTACAACGAATCGGACTACCTGCGCGACTATGCCGAATTCATGCGGGAGCGATGGCACGCATGATCCCTTTTCTGGACCTCAAGCGCGTCAACGCGGCGCATATTGACGCCATTCAGGCGGCGATCGCGCGCGTGCTTGACAGTGGCTGGTACATCCTGGGCGCGGAGGTAACAGCGTTTGAGCAGGAGTTTGCGCAGTATTGCGAAGTTCCCCACTGCATCAGCGTGGCCAACGGACTGGATGCGCTGCACTTGATCCTGCGCGTTTATGACATTGGCGAGGGCGACGAGGTGCTGGTGCCATCCAACACCTTCATCGCTACCTGGCTGGCAGTCAGCCAGTGCGGCGCCAAGCCGGTGCCGGTGGAGCCCGATGCATCAACCTACAACATGGACCCTGCGCGCATCGCGGCGGCGCTAACCCCGCGCACCAAGGCCATCATTCCGGTACACCTGTACGGCCAACCGGCCGACATGAGTCCAATTCTCGACGTAGCCCGATGCCATGGACTGCGGGTAATCGAAGATGCTGCGCAGGCCCACGGAGCGCGCTACGCGGGGCGTCGCACCGGAGGCTTGGGTCATGCGGCGGCCTTCAGTTTTTACCCCGGAAAGAACCTGGGTGCACTGGGTGATGGTGGTGCCATCACCACCCACGATGCCGTGCTGGCAGACCAACTGCGCACGTTGCGCAACTACGGCTCGAAGCGCAAATACCACCACGAAGTAGCGGGCGTAAACTCCCGGCTGGATGAAATCCAGGCGGCTGTATTGCGGGCCAAGTTGCCAGCGCTGGATACCGAAAATGCCACCCGCCAACACCTAGCCCAGCGCTACCTGGAGCGATTGCATGACTTGCCTTTGGGGTTGCCGGCCATAGTGGCGGCGGCTGAATCAGTATGGCACCTCATGGTTGTGCGTAGCGCGCAGCGTGAGCGCCTGCAGGCTGCCTTTGACCAAGCCGGTATTGGGCACATGGTGCACTACCCCGTGGCCTGCCACCGGCAGAAAGCCTACGCTGACACGGTATGGCCTGCTCTGCCCATAGCCAAGCAGCTTGCTGCGGAAGTGTTGAGTCTGCCAATGGCGCCCTACATGACGCTGTACGAGGTGGACCGAGTGTGCGACGTGATTCACGAAACACTGAATTGATGATAGCCGCGCAGATAGTTATGGCGATATTTCTTGCCTCCTCAGCTTCGAACTGGCTACCTGGCTACCTGGCTACCTGGCTACCTGGCTACCGATGATCTTCATGGTTTGTGTTAGTAGGCCTTAATCCACGCACCGAATAATGAGGTTGTCGCCAGGGGTTGGCATATGTAGCGTCCAAAAATTTGGCTCGTTTTTAAGCCAAGCATGCGCGCCCATGGGCAATTTCCGTCCATTGACCTGGAAGTAGAAGGACGGCCGACCCTCCATGGAAAACAGTGAGGCGGTGATTTCGTTGGGGAGCACAAAATTCGTTGAGAGCGAACCCATCACCGAAAAGAAAAGGTCTTCGCTGGAACCAGTTTGCAAAAATACACCTAATTCCACCGGGAATTCGCGTAGTACCGCAAGGCATTTGGCAGTACGGCGCAAGCTCAGACCACCGTTGCCCACACCAACTTTTACGTGTTTCCCAAAGCCTTCTTCAAAACGACCAGCATTAACAAACAATTCATAGGTCACTGGCCACGGTGCACCTACATAATCAAACGGTTGCTGGCACCAAAAATCCAATTCATCACGAAACAATATGGCATCAGTCTGCAGTATCAAGACGAATTCAAAATGAATATACCCTGTATAGAAGGATTGGCTAAGCAGTAGACGGTTGTACTCGAGGATAGATTGAAAAGCTGGAGCGGCAAATCTATCGATAGCCACCATGGGGTAACGTTTCGAGTAATAGCTGTAATCGAGGGCCTGCGGCCCGATAAAGCGCACCTCCCGACCTTGAAGTAGTGCTAGAGACTGGTCCATTGAAAAGGTTTCGATAGCGTCTAGCTCCGGCTTGTATAGGGGTATCAGCACTACTACGTTTGACATTGGGCTTGGGCAATTATTGTATGCATTAGTTGGCAATCATGGCTCTTTCACAGCCTCGCTCAGACCCTTGGTTAACGGCCACGCCAGGTAGGAAATAATCGATCAATGCCCCACAACGATTTCAGCACTCAGCGTCATGCTAGGCAACAGTCGGGAATTTGTCGTCAAATTTTTTTGTTGGCTTTTTCAAAGTGAGTCGGCTTAGGTATTAGGCATCAGCACCCTCTTTTACCGAGGCATCGCGCCGAAATGCGTCTTCGCTTATCGTACGCACTTTAGCGTCTAAAGTTCCGTGTTTTAGGTGTAAAAAAGCATCGCCAGTGGTGTTTCGCTGGAACAAGTTCGATCTCGGTTTGGCTTGATTTGCAACTGCATTATTGGAGCAAGCTGCCGGCATTAACTTACCCGCCCATCGAATTTGAGGCCACTTTGCAGTTCAGGCCCATCATTTTAAGGCGGTCACAGTAGTCCTCACTAGACTGCTTGCCTCCCAATCCCAAAATCACCAC
>CAJBMJ010000543.1 GCA_903954045.1 uncultured beta proteobacterium
AAGTGCATGTGGACCACCTGCCCGTCCTGCATTTGGACCAGAAACTCAGGGCCACGCCCGAATTTGCTGGGAGGCTCGGCGTCAGAATCATCCTTGTCTGCTGGAGGAGCGTTGGCCCTGCGGTTCGGCCGTCCCGTTGCATTTTCGGCACCGTCTTGCGGACGAAACCGGTGCATTCTCCCGCCACCAATCACATCGCCCGCAGCGTTGCGCACCACCACTTCGCGCAGTGGCGCTTCAGCCGTCGCACGCCAGGCCCAGCCCACCAAAAGGGTGAGAACGGCAACGGCCAGCACCACGGCCAGCCAGATGCGTACGTACAGTTTTTGCAGGAACATGGTCAGCCCGGACCTGTGGGACTAGTCCTGCTGACGCGCGAAAACGTAGCCAACCCCACGCACGGTCAAGATGCGTTTGGGGTCTTTGGCATCGACCTCGATGGCAGCGCGTATGCGACCCATGTGCACGTCAATCGAGCGGTCAAAGGCTTCCAGTTCGCGGCCCCGTACGGCTTCCATAATCTGGTCTCGGGTCAGCACCCGACCGGCCCGCTCAGCCAATGCGACCAGCAGGTCAAACTGGTAGGAGGTGAGTTCGCACAGAGCGCCACTCACGCTGACGGTGCGCGCATCCCGGTCAATCTCCAGCGAACCGAAGCGCAACTGGTTGGCGGCCGGTGCCGGTGCATCGGTTTTGCGCCGCAAGATGGCGCGAATACGGGCCAACAGCTCGCGCGGCTCGAAAGGCTTGGGCAAATAATCGTCTGCGCCCATCTCCAGCCCGATGATGCGGTCCATCGGGTCGCCCTTGGCGGTGAGCATGAGAATCGGCACCTGCGCTGCGCCGCCAGGCAGGGCGCGAATGCGTCGGCAGACCTCCAGACCGTCGATGTCAGGGAGCATCAGGTCCAGCACCACCAGATCGGCCACTTTACCGTTGGAGGGCTGCGAGAGTTGCTCCAGCCCGCCCAGGCCATTGGGGGCGTGGTCTACCGTGAAGCCGTTTTGGGAGAGGTACTCAGCGACCATAGCGGCCAGCCGAGCATCGTCTTCGATCATCAACAAATGATTGCGCATGCCAGCAGTCTATTCCTGTGCCTGCTCCGGCCCATGGCGCGCGATTGAAGCGCCGGTAAAGTTAGGTAAACAGTGTTATCAAAAAGATAGCGCCTTATGTACGCCTATCCTGCGTTAGGGCCCTGTTTGACGCGTGAAGCCAGCCCCACCAGCACCAGCACGGGAAGCCCCAGCAGCGCCGTAGAAGAGAAAAAACTGCCATAGCCAAAGCTGTCGACAAACATGCCGGAATAGCCCGCCACAAATTTCGGTGCAAGCAGCATCATGGAGCTGAAAAGCGCATATTGCGTGGCCGAGTAGTTCACATTGGTCAGTGACGACAGGTAGGCAATGAAGGCCGCCGAGGCAATGCCACTGGCCAGGTTGTCGGCAGACACCACAAAAATAAGTGCCGTCACATCGTGGCCGCGCCCGGCCAGCCAGGCAAACAGCAGGTTGGTGGCGGCGCTCAGGACAGCCCCCAGCATCAACACACGCATCACGCCCACACGCATGGCCAGCGCACCGCCAATGAAGGCACCGGCCAGGGTCATGATCACGCCATAAATCTTGGTGACCGCTGCCACTTCGTCTTTGGTGAAGCCCATATCGACGTAAAACGGGTTGGCCATGATGCCCATTACCACATCGCTGATGCGGTAGGTGGCAATCAGCGCCAGTACCAGTAGCGCCTGCCACCGGTAACGCTGAATGAACTCGGCAAAAGGCTCCACCAGCGCGCTGCGTAGCCAGTCGGCCGCATTCTTGGCCGCCGGTATGGCACGCTGTGCTGGTTCTTTGGAAAACAGCACGGTCAGTACACCGGGCAACATGCTGGCGGCCATTACCAGATAGGCAGTCTGCCAGGCACCCTGCTGGTAGAGCGCCGCGTTGGGTACTTCTGAGCGGGCCGCAATCCACAGCGCGCCCGCGCCTGACCAGATCATGGCCAGGCGGTAGCCGGTTTGGTAGGTCGCTGCCAGGGCGGCCTGATGGCGCGTGTCTGCCGACTCGATGCGAAACGCGTCCAGCGCAATGTCTTGTGTGGCCGAAGCAAAGGCCACCAGCAGCGCGCACCACACCACCGGGGCCAGCGCTTTCTGCGGGTCGGTGGTCGCCATGACTACCAATGCGCCCATGATCACGGCTTGCGAGGCCAGCAACCAGCTGCGCCTGCGCCCCAGCACGCGGGTGAGCACCGGAAGCGGCATCCGGTCGACCAGCGGAGACCATACCCATTTGAATCCATAGGCAAGCCCCACCCAGCTCAAAAAACCGATGGTGGTGCGGTCAATTCCGGCTTCACGTAGCCAGAAACTCAAAGTGCCGAAGACCAGCAGCAAAGGCAGTCCGGCAGAAAACCCCAGCGACAGCATGCGCAGGGATGCTGGCTCCAGGTACACCCGCAGCGTTTGTGCCCACGTAGGTTTGGGGGCTGAAGTCAGGTCGCTGGGCAGGAGAGGGGTCATGCAGGAATAATAGCGTGCATGTCTACCTCCATCCGACCACCCGCCAGGGCCAGACCGCTTCGTCAGGCCCGGTTCGGGCATGTGCTGCGTATGGTGCTGGCTCTGTCGCTTTACGCAGGCCTGGCCACGGCGCAACAGCGCGAGGGGGTCGATGTGGGTGGCAATTCGGCCTTTGCCCGCCTGGTGCCCGCAGACCAGATTGAACAGTCTGCGGGACTGGAGTACTCCAAACTCTTGCAGCAGGCCGAGAGCAAAAATGCGCTGGCACCTGCGGACAACCCGCAGTTGCAACGCCTGCGCGCCATGGCCCGCAACATCATTCCGCATGCCATGGCCTGGAACCAGCGGGCCAAGGGCTGGAAGTGGGAGGTCAACCTGATTGGCTCCAACCAAGTCAATGCCTTTTGCATGCCGGGTGGAAAAATCGTTTTTTATACCGGCATCCTGAACAATTTGAAGCTCACCGATGACGAAGCCGCCATGGTCATGGGCCACGAAATTGCCCACGCCTTGCGCGAACACGCGCGTGAACGCATGGGCAAAAACGCAGCTACCGGCATGGGCGCCAATTTACTCAGCCAGATTTTGGGATTGGGCCAGGTGGGGCAGACGGTTACCCACTATGGAGCGCAATTGCTGACCCTGCAGTTCAGCCGCGAAGATGAATCCGAGGCAGACCTGGTCGGCATGGAGCTGGCGGCCCGTGCGGGCTACGATCCGCGTGCCGGAGTTACCCTTTGGCAAAAAATGTCCGCCGCCAACAAGGGTGCACCACCACAGTGGTTGTCGACCCACCCGTCGGGCAAAACCCGCATTGCTGAAATTCAGGCCACTTTACCGCGTGTCATGCCTCTGTACGAGCGGGCACCCAAGCCAGGCAAAGCGGTTCAGCGTCCGTAAACGTCCTCAAAGCGGACGATGTCGTCTTCGCCCAGGTAGCTGCCGGACTGCACTTCGATCATTTCCAGATCTACCCGACCAGGATTCTCCAGCCGATGGGTAACGCCCAGCGGAATGTAGGTGGACTCGTTCTCGGACATCAAAAATTCCTTGCCGTCCTTGGTGACCTTGGCCGTACCGCTGACCACAATCCAGTGCTCGGCGCGGTGGTGGTGCATTTGCAGCGACAGTGTGCCGCCGGGCTTGACCACGATGCGTTTAACCTGAAAGCGCTCACCGTTGTCCACGCTGTCGTACCAGCCCCAGGGCCGAAACACCTTGCGGTGCAGCTTGCCTTCCGAGCGGCCGGCCGCTTTAAGGCGGTCGACGATCTTTTTCACGTCCTGCGTCTTGTCTTTGTGGGCCACCAAAATGGCGTCGGCCGTCTCCACCACGATCAGGTCGTTCACGCCCACGCAGGCAATAAGGCGTTTTTCCGACAATGCAAGCGTGTTGTGGCTGTCTTGCAGAATGACGTCGCCTTGGGAAACATTGCCATCGCTGTCTTTGGGCAAAACTTGCCATAGAGCATCCCAGGCGCCCACGTCGGACCAGCCTGCAGACAAGGGGATCACAACACCTGGCGGCAAACCTGTTGTGCCAGACGGGCCTGAATTGCCGGTAGCCAGGCGTTCCATCACGGCGTAGTCGATCGAGTCGCTGGGGCACTGGCTGAAAGCCTCTTTGCCCACGCGCACAAACTCGCCGTCGGTCTGCCCCTGGGCCCAGGCTGCATCACACGCGGCCAGAATGTCGGGTCTGCAAGCTTTGAGCGCGGCCAGCCAGACAGATGCGCGCATCATGAACAGGCCGCTGTTCCAGAGATAATTGCCCTCGGCCAGATAACTTTGTGCCGTTTCCAGGTTGGGTTTTTCCACAAAGCGTGCAATGCGTTTGGCCCCGCCTGTTCCATCCCCCGCGAAGTCCGCCCCCGACTGGATATAGCCATAGCCGGTTTCAGGCGTTTCCGGGGTAATGCCAAAAGTCACCACCGCGCCGTCCGACGCCAGCGCAGCTCCGTGCTTTACTGCCGCCTGAAACGCCGTCTTGTTGGTAATGACGTGGTCGGCAGGCATGACCAATAGAACCGGATCTGCTCCGTTTTTCATAGCTGCCTGCGCACCAATGGTAAGCGCTGGAGCCGTATTTCGTCCCAAAGGCTCCAGCACCACGGTGCCTGGCGTGCCCATCAGGCGCAGCTGCTCGGCAATCACAAAGCGGTATTCCTCGTTGCTCACCACCAGTGGCGCTGCCAATTCCAGCCCGGCAATGCCCTCTACGCGGCGCACCGTGGCCTGAAGCATGGAATCTTCGCCAATGAGCGGCAGCAATTGTTTGGGGTATTTTTCGCGGGACAAGGGCCACAGGCGGGTGCCAGAGCCACCGGACAAAACAACGGGTTGAATTTGCATAGTCACAACTCTTCTATCAATACTATGAGAGGGTCTCAGGCGCGGGCATCGCCCCAGCGCAGGTGGGCCGAATCATCACCGCGGTACAGCGTTTCACCGTAGCGGTCCACACAATAGTGGCGCGACACAATCATTTCGCTGAAATGCATGTCCGCCGCAATGCGGGTGTATTCGAACAGGATGCTTCGCGTCACTTTGGCGCCCGAACGGATCACACAGCCGTGGCCAATCCAGGCGGGCCCGGTAATGGTCGCGCCAGGCTCGACCCGGACGCTGGAGCCGATATACACCGGCCCGGTGATCTTTACCTTGTCCCAGGGGATGGATGTATTGAGCCCCACCCAAATGCCCGGTTTGACTTCTTTGCCGGGCATGGGCATGTTGGCGATCTCGCCCTTGAGCACCCGTTGCAACACCGACCAGTAATCACTGACGCGCCCAATGTCGATCCAGTGGAAATCGCAATTCTGTACAAAAAAGGGCTGCTTTTCTGCTACCAGCTGCGGAAACAGTTCCGAGCCGATGTCGTAAACCTTGCCCGACGGCACCATGTTGAGCACTGCGGGCTCGAATATGTAGATGCCAGTGCTGGCCAGTCGTGATTTAGCTTGCTCTGGTTTGGGTTTTTCCTGGAACGACTGAATGCGTCCTTCTTCGTTGGCCAACACAATGCCGTAGGCCTGCACGTCTTGCAGCGGAACCTCTGTCGCCACCACAGTGGCCAGTGCCCCCTTGGCCTTGTGCTCTGCCAGCGCCGCCGTAATGTCCAGGTCAATCAGCGCATCTCCGCACAGCACCAAGGTGGTTTCATCAAAGAACCCGCTGAAGTCCTGAATGCGGCGCATACCGCCAGCCGAGCCCATAGGGCGGGGCAGGATGTCGCCGTGGTCACGCACGCCTTCATAGGCGTAGCCTATTTCCACCCCCCAGCGGCTGCCGTTGCCAAAATACTCTTCGATCTTCTGGTGGTGGTAGGCCACATTCACCATGATCTGCGTGATGCCGTGGCGCGCCAGGTGCTCGATCAGGTATTCCATGACCGGCTTGCCCAGAATGGGCACCATCGGTTTGGGCAGGTCCTGCGTCAAGGGCCGCACCCGCGTCCCTTGGCCTGCCGCCAGAATCATTCCTTTTGCCATTTTTTTACTCCCTTGCTATCACTCAACGCTGCATTGTGCAGCATGTGGCAATTATTCAATGAAGGTTAGAACGTGCCCAAGCCTTGGATCGGCTTTGCCACCCAGCACCTCAAGGTAGCAGGCTTGAACGGCCGCGGGTCCGCTGTGGTGCATAACGCGCAGCCAGGGTTGTTTGGGTTGGGAAACCGCGGCAATGAATGCCTGCCAGGATTGCACCAGACGCTGCCCTAAAACCTGTGGACCCCATTCATCGCTGCGTTTTTTGATCTGTGCAGGTGCGAAAAACAGTATGGCCTTGGGGCCGGGTAATTCCTTTGCACCGCCCATGTCAGACAGGTGAGTGGCACCGATAGAGCAGTTGTATCGCAGGCCTGTGCAATGGGTGTGTATCGCCTTGCGCAAGGGTGCATTGCCCGCAAAGTCGATGTATATGCTGGGCGCGTCAGGCGCAATGGCATCCAGCTGGTCGTAGGTCAACACCCGGTCATAGCATCCCAGACTTTCACAAAACGCCACGTTGCCCGGCGAAGTGAGGCCCACCACTTCGACACCCTTGCGCTGGGCCATTTGAAAGGCGGTACCGTAAGCAGTCTTGCTGGATGCACTGGACAACAGCAGCACGGGTTTTGCCCCGTTTGCAGCAGCACCAAAAAAATCGTTGTCCGCCAGAAAGTCGTCTATCAGCCAGGATGTGGTGAAGAGCGGGCGCAACAGGGCCTGAATGTCCTCGGTATTGGCGGTGTAGAACGGATCAGCTGCACAGCGCATATATTGGTTGTAAACCCTGTGCAACGATGCCCGGTGGGGTGAGGCGTCCAGGAACGAGGCTTCGGAGACCTTGGCTGGGACCAGGTCCACCGCACTCGACATGGGAAAGTAGCCATAGAGCCGTTCACCCACCATCAGATCCGGATGGCACGACTCCTGCACCGTTCCAAAACCCCACACGGGAATGCGGCCCCAGGCAATGCCATCGCCGGCAACTGCCACCGGGAAAAACTGCCAATACTGCATCGCATCACCCATGGCTGCGTAGGTAATGTTGTTGGATGTCAGCGCAAAACTTTCTATTGCGATGCGCACATTGCCCTCGGCCAATGGGCCCAGAGGCGAGGTGCGCAGCGTGGTGGCGGAAAGCTGGTCTTTGCGGACGAGAAGCTCAATCGTTTCAGAGGTTTGCATGGCCAGACAGTAATGCAATCCGGCAGGAACATCAAGCTATCGCGCTAGGTAAATCCTCCCTTGTCATTCCCGGTGTGCAAAGGTTAAATGGTTCGGACACAGACTGCGCTTTGATTCCACACCAAGGGACAAACTGAAAATGAATACGGATTACCTGATCATTGGCAGCGGTGCTGTAGGCATGGCCTTCGCCGACACCTTGCTCGACGAGAGTGACGCACATATCACGATGGTAGACCGCCATGCCACGCCCGGTGGCCACTGGAACGATGCCTATTCCTTTGTGACGCTGCACCAGCCCTCGGCCTATTACGGGGTCAACTCCACCGAGCTGGGAAGCCGCCGCAAGGATGAAAGCGGGCCCAACAGCGGCATGTATGAGCTCGCAGGTGGGCCTGAGATCACCACCTATTTCGACAAGGTGATGCAGCATAAATTCCTGCCCAGCGGGCGCGTCAGCTACTTTCCCATGAGCAATTACGTGGGGGATGGTCGCATCGTTTCCTTGTTGTCAGGTGCCCAGACCGCAGTTACCGTGCAAAAGAAGACTGTGGACGCGACCTGGTTTTCACCCAGCGTTCCATCCACCCACACCCCCAAGTTCACAGTAGCCCAGGGGGTGCGCGTGATCCCGCCCAATGGCTTGCCGCAGCTATGGCTGCAACGCGAAGGGCAGCCCGTGCCAAATAAATTCTGCATTCTGGGGGCTGGAAAAACGGCGATGGATGCCGCGGTCTGGCTGTTGCGAAACGGGGCGATGCCAGAGTCCATTCAATGGGTGGTGCCACGCGACTCCTGGCTGGTCAATCGCCTGCAGACCCAGCCTGGGCTGGAGTTTTTTAACGAGAGCATCGGCGGCGAGTCGGACAAACTCGCGGCCTTCGCAGAAGCAAAGTCTGTGGAAGACGTGTTTCTGAAGCTGGAGTCTCTCGGGCAAATGCTGCGCATAGACCGCAACCACTGTCCCGCCATGTTTCACTACGCCACCGTCTCCACCGGCGAGGTAGAGTTACTTCGAAAGATTGAGCGCGTGATCCGCAAAGGTCGTGTGCAAAGCATTGCGCCGGGTGCCATGGTGATGGACCAGGGCACCGTTGCCATGGAATCGGGCACGCTGTATGTGGATTGCACTGCTTCCGCCATTTCTCATCGCAAATCCGAGCCAGTTTTTGAGGAAGGTCGCATTAAGATCCAGCTGCTCAGAGCGCCATTGGTTGCACTGAGCGCCGCGTTGACCGCTTATGTTGAGGCGCATGGAGCTGACGACGCCCACAAGAACCAGCTCTGTGTGCCGGTGCCTTTCCCCGAGAATCTGGCCGGTTACGTGCCCGCCACGCAGAACAGCATGATGAACCAGTTTCGCTGGTCGCAAGACAAGGCCCTGCGCCAGTGGCTGCGCTATACCCGACTGGATGGCTTTGGAAAAATGGTCGCGGAATTGGACAAGGCCGATACTGAGCGGCAGGCCGTATTGGCACAGCTGCGCACCCGTGCGATGGCGGCGATGTCCAACATGCCCCATCTGTTGAATGCATCACCCATGGTGTGAT
>CAJBMJ010000544.1 GCA_903954045.1 uncultured beta proteobacterium
CAACTACGGGCCAACTCGCAGCAACCTCACCGGACCCAAAAACCGAATAGCCGTGCGAAATAGCGCAGGTCTTGCGACAACGCCGGACGCAAGAAATGTGTGTGTTGATAAACGGTGCTCTTGGCCGGGCGGTCGCTGGTCGACATGGCCAATGCTGCCACCGTATCCACTGCCGACATAATGACCTGTCCGCAAATTGCGCCGCTGGAAAACTGGAGCTTATCGTTTTGGGGAAGTGTGGCCACCACTTGCCCTGGCGAGACGTCGAAATCCCGAAGCCCCATTTCCTTGACCCAGGGGGCAAAGAGCCACTCATAAAGCTCTGATACCGTCTCGTTGGTGATCGGAAGGCTAAGGGGTTTTGATGGTGTCGCCATGTGAACGTTCCTGGTTGCGCGGCTTGAGTCGCATAGTGAGCCCCACCGGAGTCATGGTGAAGGCCAGATGTTCACGCGCTTCCAGTCCATCGGGTGTATCAACACTCTGAATGTCGAAGCGACTAAGCAAAGTCGCCATGGCCATCTTCATCTCCAGTAGCGCCAGATAGCGGCCTGGGCAAATTCTGGGACCTGCCCCAAAGGGCATTGAGATTCTCTTGGCCGAATGCGCCGCGTGTCCCGGATCTCCCTCCGAGAGCCAGCGCTGCGGAAGAAACGCAGATGCGTTGGGAATGTGCGCATCGCTTACCGAGTCACGACGCATGAGGCCTATGACGACGATTCCCTTGTCCAGCCGAACATCACCAATGACCGTTTCACGCAGGGTTTGCAATGGCATCTGGGGGGCCACGGGTTTGAGTCGCATGGTCTCATGGGCGCAGGCTTCCACATAGTCAAGCTGCATCATGTGCTCATGGGTCATAACTGAACCATCACCACACACACGGCGGACCTCTTCAGTGGCCAGTGCTAGGCAATCTGCGTTGCGCCAAAGCAGGTGGATCATCCATGCCAGCGTGTTGGCGGTGGTATCTTCCCCGGCCAGCAGCATCGTCAAAACATTACCAGCAACTTGTGTGTCGTCGATTCCACTGTCGGGATGGTCAGCCGCAGCGATCATGGCCTCAAGCAGGTTGGTCGGATGGACTCGCAGTTCGGGTCGTGACTCCATGCGCGCACGCGCCTGCCTTACAAACCCGTCCACTGCTTGCATGACTTCGCGAATGCTTGCATCCAGCCTCCTGTCAGCTGGTGACTTGATCCAGCGCCATGTAGCGACAGGAGCAAAGATGCGTTTAAAGAGAGCGGGGAAGATCTTGTCCAAGTGCTGCTGAATCACCACTTCATCAGATTCCAACGTATTCACCTCGGAACCAAAGGCCAGGCCGGCGATGGTGTCCACCGTAAAGCGCATCAGATCAGATTGCAAAGGGATTGCCTGGTCGCTGTTGGCGGCAATCTGCCACCGTTTGGCAAGACGAGATGCCACGCCTTGAAGAGCCGGGAAATAGGCCCTGACATGCACTGGGTCAAACCCCGCCATGACCATGCGCCGCTGGCGCTTCCATACTTCACCACCGGCACCAAACACACCGATCGGCAATCCCATCTCGGTCCAGATTTCTTCCAGGCGGGTCGTTCTACGAAAACCATCGGGGCGGTCACGGAGCATCGCGGCCACTTGTTCGTGGTCACCAAGGATTACGATTTTGCGTTTAAGCAATCGCAATTTGTAAATGGGGCCATAGTCGCGACACCATTGCTCAAACTGCAGGTGTGAGCGGGCGGCATCGATTTGCAACGCATTGCCAAAGTACGCAATCCCTTTGGGTCCCGGCAAATCGTCAAACGTCCTAAACGTTTGCGATGACGATGGTTGTAAGGCTAAGTCCTCCATATAGCCCGAACTCAATCAAGCACGGCGATCTGGGAACGCAAGGAAATACAGGGCACCAGCAATCAGCGCACCGTAGATTCCTACAGAGCTCCAAGCCATCTGATTTTGCATGCCACTTACTGCGGCCCAGGCGCTAATGGCCAAGCCACCCGCATTGCCGATGAGCCCGCCCTTCAAAAGGGCGCAAATGGCGGCATCATCGCGTGTATTGCGGGACAGCCAATAAATGGCTCCTACTGCGAGCAACGTTGCGCCAAAATAGCGTGCCTGCATGACTGTGTGGGGATTTTTGGGGACGCCATAAAGTGGGCCGGTGAGTTCTGGTATCGCAAAAAAGGAAAGGCCAAAAACGATGCCGAGCAACCCGAAAGCCGCGAGAAAAGTAGAAATTTTCACGAAACGCTCCCTGGACAAGTTTTGAATAAAAATGCCAGCGTTAATATGCGCTGGCTTTCATACATTGGCTATCGGGTATTCCCTCGCCCCCCGCGTCACAATAGTTGTCGCCTCCTTAGAACCAAGAACCCTGGGGGCGGCGATGAAGGAAATCAGTGGCACGTTACGGACAATCATTCAAGGACCGGGCAGTAGCTCGGCTGTTGCCGCCTGAGAGCGCAACACTGGAGTTGGTATCCAAGGAAGTTGGAATTGCATCAGGAACACTACAACGCTGGAGAGATGAGGTTCAGTCCATGCCCGCCCGCGGGCGGGCATGGACTGCGCCGGCGAGACTGCAGGCTGTGATCACCACGGCGGCGCTGTCGGAGGCGGACAAGAGTGCCTGGTGCCGCGCACAAGGGATCTACCCCGCTGAGCTGGAACAGTGGTGTGCCAGTGCCACCACGGCGCTGGCGGAGCCGCAAGACGCACGGGCCAGCCCGCAGGCCACCCGCCAGGACCGTAAACGCATCAAAGAGCTTGAGAGGGAGCTGCTGCGTAAAGACCGTGCATTGGCTGAAACAGCCGCACTGCTGGTTCTGTCAAAAAAAGTCGCGGCGATCTACAACAAGGCCGAGGACGCATGATCGCCCTCCAAGATCGCCGCAGTTTGGCCCAGGACATTCAGGACGCACGCGAAGGCGGTGCACGACTTAAACAGGTCTGTGATGTGGCAGGCATAGACCAGCGCACCCTGCAGCGCTGGAATGCGAAGGAGGGCCTGACCAAAGGGGATGGCAGGCCCGCAGCACTGCGTCCAATGCCCAGCCATGCCCTGAGCGCCGATGAACGCGCCAAGCTTCTGAACGTGGCCAATGAGGCTCGCTTTTGCTCGGTGCCACCGGCGCGCATCGTGCCCATGCTGGCTGATGAGGGGGTGTACCTGGCCAGCGAGTCCACGTTTGCACGGGTGCTGCGTGCGCACGGACAAACAGCCCACCGAGGACGTGCCAAAGCCCCCAGAGCCAAACGTCCGCCCACCACCCACATCGCCAGTGCTGTCAGTCAGGTCTGGTGTTGGGATATGACGTATTTGCCCGCCACCGTGGTGGGTCGCTGGTTTCACCTGTATCTGATTCTGGATTTGTACAGCCGCAAGATTGTGGGCTGGGAGGTGCATGCCAACGACAGCTCTGACCATGCGGTGCATCTGGTGCGCCGTACCGCTTTGGCTGAGGGCATTGCAGCCCTTGCTGTCAAACCGGTATTGCATGGGGACAATGGCTCCACGCTCAAAGCGACCACGGTGCTTGCCATGCTCGAATGGCTGGGTGTAAAGCCGTCGTACTCACGCCCTCGGGTCAGTGATGACAACGCCTATGCGGAGTCACTGTTTCGTACCGCCAAGTACCGCCCGGAGTTCCCTGTCAAAGGCTTTGCAACGCTGGAGGCTGCGCGCCAGTGGGGTGCGGCATTTGTGCACTGGTACAACGTGGAGCACAAACACAGCGGCATCCGTTATGTGTCGCCACAGCAGCGCCATGACGGTGAAGACCATGCCATTCTTGCCTCCCGTCATGCGCTGTACACGACTGCGAAAGAAAGCCATCCGGCACGTTGGTCAGGTAACACGCGCAACTGGCAGCCCATCGGGGCCGTTACGCTCAATCCGGAACGTGACTCCATCATCTTGGAGCATGCAATGGAAAACCATATTCAGCAGTTGGCTGCGTGAATCAGGCGACAACTACCTTGACGCGCGCCGC
>CAJBMJ010000545.1 GCA_903954045.1 uncultured beta proteobacterium
ATATTGAGTGCATTTTTGGCCTCTAGCCCTTATAAATATTGCGTTAGTCGCTATTTTATAGATAGCAAATGGAATAGAGCGCCAATCTGCCTAACTCTGGGGAGTAAGGCCATTTTTCGCTGTGTCAGTCCACACGTCCTTTGAATAGGCCGCTTCTAGACTTTGGGATAGCAGTTGGTTATACTGAGTTTAAAATATATCAGTATAACTCTCCCATGCTTTACACATCACTCTCTACCGCAGCCCAAACTGCCTATGCCTCGTTAGCTAGCGCCAGCCGACTAGAGGACGTACGCACAGTGGCTGAGTTACCGGGCAGTTTTTCCAAGAAACTGGTGAAAGGAAAAGAGTATTGGTATTACCAGACACCAGACCTTACCGGAAGGCAGATACAGATTTTTCTGGGAAGTGCGTCTGACGAACTCACCGAGTTAATCACGCTCCATCGTCGCGGAGATAACAAGAAGGTGCACCTACGCCAACTCACTCGCCAAGCTATAGCAGCTGGTTGCCCCTCCATTGTCCCTGCGCACGCAAAAATCATTGAGCGACTGGCGGATGCCGGTTTCTTTAGGGCCGGTGGAATACTGGTGGGGACACACGTTTATATGGCCTACCAGAACTACCTTGGCATTCGCTGGCAATCTGCGGCACAGACTTTGGATTTGGACTTTGCGCATGCGGGGCGCAACGTCTCCGTCGCTATCCCATCTGGCGTCACTATGGACATGGGTAGTGAAATCGAAGCCCTCAAGATGGGATTCGTTCCAGTCAAGAGTCTGACCACCTACGTGAAATCTGATGAACCGGATCTGCAAATCGATTTCGTGACCTGCCGGCATCGGGGGGGTGACACTCCCGTACTCATCAAGGCGCTGAACGCCACCATGCAGCCGCTGAAATTCATGGAATTTTCCATGGAAGCACCGATTCAGGTAACTTTGCTTGCACAGCGCGGACCCATCACGGTCAACGCGCCGCCACCCGAAAAGTACGCTTTGCACAAGTTGTTGGTCTATGGTGAGAGACCTCAAAAAATGCGGATTAAGGCTACAAAGGATTTGGACCAGGCGGCCTCACTCATCGACTACCTTGCCGAGAATGACGCCGATTTGCTAAGCCAGACCTGGCACAGCTTAATCAGCCAAGGGCCAGGGTGGCGGAGCCGGGCAATGGAGGGCCTAAAAGCGATAAAGGAACGCTACCCCGGAGTGGACACCTCTGCATTGTGCGAATAGCAGTTGCTACCTGTCGTTACCGCATCAAACGCAGCCCCGCCGAGGTGGGGCAATCGGTCAAGTTCTTAAGTCGTTCTCGGCTGCCGCTGCCACTGGTTACCGCAGCGTCCAGGGCACTCCAATCGATAGCCAGATGGCGGAGCTGCCCTCTTTACTGAAGCCAAAACTCAGTGCCGCCGGCCCCAGCACCGTGTCGGCGCCAATAAACAGAGCGCCCGACTGGTATGCCCCGTTGGGTGTGAGCGGGTCATAGCTTTGTTCGATTTGGGCAACTTCCAGAGACCCGCCAAAGTACGCCTGGTTGACGATGCCGCCCAGGTTCAAGCCCAGCAGGGGTGGTATGTTGCGCTGGTAGCCCAGGCGGGCAAATGTCATTTGGTTCACCCGAAAGCGCCCTGCGGGGTAGCCCGAGAGGCGTTGAAATCCGCCAAGCGGTATCAGGTCAAAAACAATGTTGCCTGCAGTGCCAGAAAAGTCCACTTTGCCTGCAATGAACTGGGCACTGAAGGTGTTCTGGTTCCAGGTTTCGGCCACGGTAATGTCAAGCATCTGCCGTTTGAAATCATGGTCGTTACCCCAGCGTTTGGAGGCATCATGCAGATCGGCCAGCACCCGGTAGCCCCGGGTAGGAAAATTGGCTTTGTCCAGTGCATCAATGTCTACGCGCACTGTCAGGGCACGTATGGGGTTGGGGCCGCTGGAGCCAGTGATGGGGCCAATATCTGCCTGATAGGCCTCGCGTCCCGCCATCCAGCCCAGACGCATCTCTCCGCTATGTCCAAACTCCAGCCCTGTCTCCAGGGCTACCAAGCCCTGCGAGCGCGAAAAGCGCGCCACCTGTGCCGACCCAAAGTAAATGGGTGACTGATCCATGGTGACCAGCAAGCGTGGCGCAAAAAAGAGCGGTGAGCCTGGCGCTATGGGTTGTTGGAACTCGGAGTGCAGCGCATTTTTTTCACCGATCTGCACAATGTTTTGCCAGCGTGCGCCGTAGCTGTTGATCCAGCTGCGGGTGTAACCCGCCACTGCATTGAAGGAAGTGCTTTCACCGCTCTGTGCAACCATGCTCAGGCCAAACCGCAGGTAGTCCGGTCCCCAGGATTTCTCGACAGGTTCGATCAGGGCAATGCGTTTGCCATTTTCCTCGGCAAAGCTCAGCTGCACGCGCTCAAAGTCCCCGCGCCCGTAGATGCGCTGAACGCCCGCCATGAGCTGTGCCTCGGTGGGTACTTCCGTAGTGCCCGGCGAAGTCAGAACCGAGCGCAAGGTGGCGGGGTTAACCCACTTGAGCGGGGCTATGCGTACTTCGTCAGGCTGAAGGTCCGGCCCCTGTGGTCGGTCGTGGGCCTGTTTCCAGCGGGCAAAAACTTCAGCAGGCGCTACCAGCGGCTGGAGTTGGTTGGCCGACATTCGGACTGCCTGTTCACCAGCGGCTATCAGGTCATCAAGACGGTCAAAACTGCCGGAGCCCAGGCCATTGAGTTGCGGGCTGATCAGGATGTCCTGGGGCTTGAGTGCGGCAATCGAGGCCCGCACGTTCTGCTCGGTCAGTATGTTGACCATTTGCAGTCCCACAGATACGGCCGATCCAATCTCTTTGCGCTCCAGCAAGGTCGTACCAATATTGACCGCGATGACCACATCGCCGCACAGCGCGCGGGCTTTCTCAACCGGCAGGTTGTCTACCAGACCACCGTCGATCAACAGCTTTCCACCCAGTTCCAGCGGAGCCATGACAGCCGGAACCGACATGGTCGCCCGCATGGCCAGGGCAAGCGGGCCTTTGTCGATCACCACGGCGTGACCTGTGGCGATGTCGGTAGCCACCGCGCGATAGGCAATCGGCAGTTGGTCAAACCGGGTTACGTCGGCGGCCCTTTGTGAAAAGCGACTGAAAATTTCTGACAGGTTCTGCCCATAGATCACACCGGCCGGTGAAATAACGCCCCCATCGCGGTAGCCAAACTCCGGTCGGGCAAAGTGACCGTTCTCGTCTTTCTTGCGACGTGCGCGCATGGCAGAGCGGTCCGGGGTGTCCTGAAAGGCCCGTGCCCAGTCGATGGCACGGGCTTGCGTCTCCAGTTCATCAATCGGCATGCCCGAGGCATAAACGCCTCCAACGACTCCGCCCATGCTGGTACCCACCAAACAGGAAATGGGAATGCGCATGCGTTCCAGCTCCCGCAACACCCCGATGTGCGCCAGGCCCCTGGCACCTCCGCCGGAGAGCACAAGCGCAACGCGAGGGGTGGGCAGAGCAGCAGCTGCATCAGCGAGCTGCGCCTGGGCTGCAAAACTACCAACGACTGCGCTGCAGGCAAGCAGGACATTCCATGCCAAATAGGAAAAACGCTTCATAGGGCGTAGAGGATAAACCGAGAGCAGGGCTGACCGCGCAGGCACCATAATGGCCCATGAACGACGCTTCACCACCCCACAAGCGCCGTGTGCGCTACAAAGGCACCCACCCGCGACAGTTTGAAGACAAGTACAAAGAGCTTGATCCGAACCGGCATGCGGCCGAGGTGGAAAAAGTGATGCAGCGCGGCCAGACTCCGGCGGGCATGCACCGCTCTATCTGTGTCGATGAAATTCTGGCCATTTTGAAGCCTCAACCGGGCGAGACAGGTCTGGATGCCACCCTGGGTTTTGGTGGGCACAC
>CAJBMJ010000546.1 GCA_903954045.1 uncultured beta proteobacterium
GCCTCCATCAGCCAAAACAGCGACAACGCCAAAGTAACCGATGGCATGGCCACCAAAGCCAGCAAAGAAGCCACCGATGGCGGCAGTGCAGTGAGCCAGACCGTCACTGCCATGAAACAGATTGCCGCCAAGATCGGCATCGTCGACGACATTGCCTACCAGACCAACCTGCTGGCCTTGAACGCTGCCATTGAAGCCGCAAGGGCGGGAGAACACGGCAAAGGATTTGCGGTGGTAGCAGCCGAGGTCAGAAAACTCGCAGAACGCAGCCAGGAAGCGGCCAAAGAAATTGGAGAACTTGCAGGCAACAGCGTAACCACTGCCGAGCGCGCGGGCAAGCTGCTCGACGAGATCGTTCCCAGCATCCAGAAGACCAGCGAGCTGGTGCAAGAGATTGCAGCGGCCAGTGCAGAGCAAAGCGAATCGGTGGTTCAAATTGGCGGAGCCATGGGCCAACTCTCCAAGGCCACGCAACAAAACGCGAGTGCTTCAGAAGAGCTCGCTGCCACCAGTGAAGAACTCTCTGCACAGGCTGAGCAGTTGCAGCAAAGCATTGCATTCTTCAAAACAGGCGATGATGCGGTCATTGCCGCCCCAGCGCGCCCATCCGTTTCGCGGCGGGCAAGCCTTGCGCCACCCAGCCCAGCGCGTGGCGGTGGAAGCGGCAACTTCAAACCTTATTGAGGCATTTCATTTTTGGCCACCATCCCCTTTAGCGACCGCGAGTTCAAACGCATCAGCGAAATCATGTACGAGGCCGCGGGTCTTTCGTACAACGACTCCAAGAAGTCGCTGATTCAGTCACGGTTGGCACCTCGCATTCAAAAGATGGGATTTGGTGGGTTTGCGGACTACATCGCAATTTTGGAGGACGAGTCGGAAGCGGCCGAGTTTCAGATGGCGGTCGATTTACTGACCACCAACGAAACCTACTTTTTCCGGGAGCCCAAACACTACGATTTGCTGCAACAGGAACTTCCGGCATTGGCAGATAAATCGTCCATAGCTGTGTGGAGTGCAGCCTCATCGTTTGGTGATGAGGCCTACAGTACGGCCATGCTGCTGTCCGACCTGCAGATGTCCGGTCGCGTTGGGCCGGGTTGGTCCATTCTTGCCACCGATATCAGCCATCGCGTTTTGCTCAGTGCCAAGGAGGCGGTGTATCCTGAAGACCGACTGCGCGCGGTGTCGCCGGACCGCTTGCGACGCTATTGCCTTCGCGGTGACGGTCCGTCCGAAGGGCAGGTTCTGTTGCAGGAAAAAATTCGTAGCCGCGTGCAGTTTGGTCAGTTGAACTTGTGCAAGCCTTTCAGTGGCCTGGGTCCGTTTGATGTCATTTTCCTGCGCAATGTGCTGATTTACTTCGACCCTCCTACGAAGGTGGACGTGGTGGACAGGGTGTTGACCGCGCTCAAGCCTGGCGGCCTTTTCTTTTTGGGAACGGCCGAGGGTCGGGTACCATGCAAGACACCCTTGCAAACTGTGATTCCGGGTGCCTTTAGAAAACTTTAGTATCCGCACTTTTGCTGATGTGCAGCTTGCATCCATGGCCAATCTATTCAAACCTTCCCGCCGTACACCTTCAATGCGTGCGCACTCCGTGGAGCTCATGCCAGGCGATATTGGTTTGGGTGATGCGGGCGACCAGCTGAAGACCCTGTTGGGTTCCTGTGTGGCCGTCATCCTGACGGATCCGCGCCGCACGGTGGGCGCCATGTGCCATATCGTGCATGTCGGGCAACCGAATGCGGCCAACCAGCACAACACCGCCTACGGTAGTGTCGCAATGCACGACATGTTTGCCCACCTGCGGGCCAGGGCTGTGAACCCGTCAATGTGTGATGCCTACGTGTTTGGCGGCGGAAACATGTTTCCCCAGTTGTTTCGGGATCGTCATGTCGGTGCCTCCAATGTGGAGTGGGTGCTTGACTATCTACATGACCACGGCATAACCGTGCTGGACCATTGTCTGGGTGGCAATGGCTATCGAAAAGTATCGTGGACGATCGGGACAGGAGAGCCTGAAGTGGACAACGTAATTGCAGAACAAGGCCTAGCTTCATGACCGTTAAAGTATTTGTTGTTGATGACTCTGCTGTGGTGCGACAGGCCATCGCCCACATCCTGTCTGGAAATGCAGAGTTGGAGCTGGTGGGCAGTGCCCCCAACCCCTTGCTCGCAGTGGACGCGATTCGCAAGAGCAGTCCCGACGTGCTGCTGCTTGATATTGAAATGCCGGGTATGGACGGTCTGACTTTTTTGCGTCAGGTCATGTCGACCAACCCTATTCCTACCGTCATTTGCTCCACCTTGTCGACCGAGGGAAGCAAAATTGCTCTCGAGGCCTTGTCGGCCGGTGCAGTGGCGGTGCTCGCTAAACCCAAGTTGGGCCTGAAGCAGTTCCTGGATGATTCGCGCAGGGAGATGATTCAGACGCTCAAAGCAGCCGCCAAATCCCGCCCACGCTTGCGAACATCGGTGCCAGACCACGCCGCTGCAGCCAAGCCTGCTGCGGGCCGAGCACCTGTGTTGAGCTCCATTCATGCTTTTGCCATGAACAAGCCAGTGGTGATTGGCAGCTCAACCGGAGGCACCCAGGCGCTTGAACTGGTGCTCACCAGTCTGCCCGCAGATGCCCCGGGTATCGCCATCACCCAGCACATGCCGGAAAAATTCACCGCCATGTACGCGCAGCGACTGTCAGGCATTTGTGCCATGAAAGTGCGCGAAGCCAAGGACGGTGATCGCCTGGAACGTGGCCTGGCCCTGATTGCACCGGGTGGCCTGCACATGCAATTGCGCAAATCCGCGGGGCAGTATTACGTGCATGTGGTAGATGGCCCCCCGGTCAACCGCCACAAGCCTTCTGTGGACGTCCTGTTCAAGTCAGCTTCGGAGTGTGCGGGTCGCGATGCGCTGGGCATCATCATGACGGGCATGGGTGATGATGGCGCGCGCGGCATGAAAATACTGCACGACGGCGGTGCCAGAACCATCGCTCAAAACGAAGAAACCTGTGTGGTGTTCGGAATGCCCAAAGAGGCCATCAAGCTGCAGGCGGTTGACGATATCTTGCCTCTGGAACAGATTGCCAGGGCTATTTTGCAGTTTGATTCCAGGGCCTGAAGGCCGTTTCAGGTCGGGGTGTGCTGCCCCAAAATTTCGGCACAAACGCGGCCGCGACCGGAGTGCTTGGCCTTGTAGAGCATGCTGTCTGCCAGACCAAGGAGCGCGGGCGCGTCGCCGTCGGCATGGCCCTCGCGCGTTGCCAAGCCAACGCTGATGGTGATTACCTTGTCTATGGTTGAGCTTTCGTGGGGAATTTGCTTTTCTCGAATCTTGCGCTCCAACTCCAGTGCCAGTGCCATGGCATCTTCAAAGGACGTGTCGGGCAGCACGCAGGCGAACTCCTCACCGCCGTAGCGAGCCACAAGGTCTGCAGGACGGCGCAGGCAGGACTTGAGGGTCACCGCAATCATGCGCAGCGCATCGTCACCTGCCTGGTGGCCATAGCGGTCGTTGTAGAGCTTGAAAAAGTCAACGTCAAGCAAGATCAACGACAGGGGAGAGTTGCTGCGTATAGAGCGGGCCCACTCTGTGGCAATTTGCTGGTCAAAGTAGCGGCGGTTGAAAACACCGGACAGGCCATCCAGAAAGACGAGTTTTCGCAGTAGATCCGACTGAAATTTGAGGGTGATATGGGTTTTGACGCGCGCGCGGACCACATCAGGATTGACCGGTTTGGCAATAAAGTCCACTGCGCCTATGCTCAAACCGTGGGTTTCTTGTGCGGGATCGGTGTGAGCCGTGACAAAAATAACCGGAATATGCCGCGTGGCTTCGTCCGCCTTCAAACGGGTGCACACCTCAAATCCGTCCAAGCCTGGCATCACAATATCGAGCAAAATCAAATCGGGAGGATTGTTTTTACAAACAGTTAGCGCCTGTTCGCCACTAGTGGCCATAAACACCTGATATTCACCCGCAAACGCCTGGTACATCACCTGGATGTTGATAGGCTGGTCGTCGACAACCAATAACTTGGGCTTGCCGTGGCTGTTGTCCAATAAAGAGGCTATCGGTGTCTCGAGATCGATCATGTTCTAGTTAAAGGCGCTGGGTCCACGCTAACGAATCACGCATTGAACCACATTTCCAGCAAAGTCAAAAGCAGCAGCCTTGTCCAATGAGGTATGAGCCTGAACGGCGAGCGTATTTCTACCCAGAAGTGAGCCTGAGACGGGGAATTTGCGGTTGAACTGAGGGCTTGATCATCCAAGGATGGTGATCAACATGGACGAGGCGAAGCTGCGCA
>CAJBMJ010000547.1 GCA_903954045.1 uncultured beta proteobacterium
ACAAGCTGGCGGCTCAGACCGATTTCCTCTTCCGATTCACGCAAGGCTGTATCAGACTCGTCGTTGTCACCCGGATCTGCTTTGCCGCCCGGAAAGGCTATTTGTCCGGAGTGGCTAGAGAGGTGCGCCGTGCGCTGCGTCAGGAGCACCATCAGCTGCTCTCTCATGATGATGGGAACCAGTACCGATGCAGACACCGGCAGACGATCAGAGAAGCGAGGCTCCCCCCGTATCTCGGGCGACCAAGCAGGAGGACTCCGGAAACGCGCGCGAAGCGCTTCAGGCAACAATCGCGACCGTGCAACGGAAGGCAAATGAGAGTCCACCCGGGTGACTGGCACCTGCAAAGGGTCAAACTTGGGGTAGGAGGACACGTTCAAAAATCAAAAAGCCGCCACAGTAGGTACTGGGCGGCTTGTTTAGACAAGACGGCGAGTTACGCAGCTGTCTTTTTGGCTGGCAGCTTTTCCTTGATACGGGCAGACTTGCCGCTACGGTCACGCAGGTAGTACAGCTTGGCGCGGCGCACATCACCGCGGCGCTTGACTTCGATACTGGCGATCAGGGGGCTGTATGTTTGGAACGTACGTTCCACGCCTTCGCCGCTGGAAATTTTGCGAACAATAAAGCCGCTGTTGAGGCCACGATTGCGCTTGGCAATCACAACACCTTCATAAGCCTGAACGCGCTTGCGGTTTCCCTCAACCACATTGACGCTCACAACAACGGTATCGCCGGGAGCAAAGTCAGGAATAGTCTTCCCGAGGCGAGCAATTTCTTCTTGCTCAAGAGCTTGGATAATGTTCATGGTTTCTTTCGTGATCTTGGTCGCGCCAGCATCAACATTGACGCTAGCCACTCTTAATGCTAAAGAGCAACTCGGCCGAGCAGAGGATCGGTTAGCCCGCCATTATAGCAGTCTGAACTCTGCTTAGTGAAACGGCATTTAGTCCGCCAATTTTGCGGCCGCCAGAATGTCGGGACGATGCTGTTCTGTGAGTCGTAATCGTTGCTCATGGCGCCACCGCTCAATATGCTCATGGTGTCCGGACATTAAAACCTCCGGAACGCTCTGCCCCTGCCATGACTCTGGACGTGTGTAGTGGGGGCAATCGAGCAACCCACCCAGGGCAGGATTAAAGCTGTCCTGCTGATGACTTTCATGATCAGTCAAAACACCAGGTTGCAGCCTTGCCAGGGAGTCAAGCAACACCATTGCAGCCAACTCACCGCCAGAAAGCACAAAGTCACCCACGCTGATTTGCTGGTTCACATAGGCGTCAATGAAACGCTGATCCACTCCCTCATAGCGCCCGCAGATCAGGATTGCACCGTCACTCATTGCCCAGTTTTGCACCGCCTGGTGGTTCAAACGCTCGCCGATGGGGGAAAAAAGAACAACCGGCGCATTGTCCTGGCGTTGACTACGGACACACTCAACGGCTTGCGCCAATGGCTCGGCCAGCATGACCATACCGGGACCACCCCCAAAGGGCCGGTCGTCAACTCTGCGGTAATTGCCGACTGCAAAATCACGCGGATTGGTAAACCGAACGTCAACCTGGGCTGACTCAAAAGCACGCCGGGTGATGCCTACCTTCAAAAAAGGATCGAACAATTCCGGAAACAGGGTGACGATGTCAAAGCGCATCCTCAGAAGCTCAGTAATCGCTCTGCCAGTCCACAACAATCTGGCGCTTGACCAGATCCACATCATCCACATACGCTGAAACGAAGGGGATCATCCGTTCCAGCAACTTGCCGTCCTGAAGGTAATCAAGAACCAGAACGGTTTGTGGGCCGGTGGACAGCAACTCCCGCACCGAGCCCATCAATTCCTGCTGGCGATTAAATACCTCCAGCCCGATCAGATCGACCCAGTAATACTCATCTTTTTCAGCAGTCGGAAAGCTGGAGCGAGAAACAAAAATACGTGCGCCACGGAGACTCTCCGCAGCATTTCGATCATCCACGCCCTGGGCCGACGCCACAACGGTATCCGAATGGTCCTTTGCCTCTTTAATGGCAAGCTTCGCCGTGCCAGAAAAAGTAGGAATGCCTTTTTCAGTTGGCAGGAGATACCAACGCTTGGACGAAAAAAGCGCCTCAGGATGGGCGCTAAAGGACAGAACTTTGAACCATCCCTTGATGCCCCAAGCGTCTGCCACTCTGCCCACCTCTACCGCATCTAGCGGCATTTCGGCAGACTCAAGTCCAGGCAACATGGCTCGTGGGCTAGTTTGGTCGGGGCGAGCCACGCTCACCCTGAACCATCAGGCTGCTTTTTTGGCAGCCTGGTTGATCAAACGCTCAACCGTGGGCGAAGCTTGGGCGCCAACACCTTGCCAGTAGGTCAGGCGGTCTTGCGCAATGCGGATGCTTTCCTCATTGGCTTTGGCAATGGGGTTGTAAAAACCGATGCGCTCGATGAAGCGGCCATCACGACGGGTGCGCTTGTCGGCGACCACGATGTTGAAGAACGGGCGAGCTTTTGCACCGCCACGGGCGAGTCGAATAACGACCATAATTTATCCTTTGGGTGACTGAAGTTTCTTTCAGCCATTGAATTCAGAGTTGAGACACGCAACTGACCACCCGGCCAGTGACACTCGAAATAGCCTTCAATTATAACGTTTTCCTGCACCATGATCAAAATTCGACCCAGTCTCGATACCGACGTCCCTGCCATTGCGGCCATCTATGCCCATCATGTTCTCAACGGGACCGGCACCTTCGAAATCACACCTGCCTCAAATGAAGACATGCAAGCACGGCGTAGTGATGTGTTGGCAAAAAATCTTCCCTTTTTGGTACTGGAGGATTCCACCGGAATTGCGGGGTTTGCTTATTGCAACTGGTTCAAGCCTCGCCCTGCCTATCGTTTCTCGGCCGAAGATTCCATTTACCTGGACAAACGCGTTGCGAGAAAAGGCCTGGGTCGCATCCTATTAATGGAGTTGATGACGCAAGCCGAACGGGCCGGAGTTCGCAAACTCATTGCGGTTATTGGCGACTCGGCTAATTCTGGCTCCATTGGGGTTCACCGTGCCTGCGGTTTTGCGCACGTGGGAGTGCTGGGCGCGTGCGGCTGGAAGTTCAACCGCTGGCTGGACGTGGTTCTCATGGAGTGTGCGTTGGGGCCAGGATCCAGCACTGCTCCAGCCTGATTCAAAAAATCTGCAAACTAACCCAATAGGCAATGGCTGCAACAAACGCACTGGCAGGGATAGTAAGAACCCAGGCCCAGACGATATTGCCCGCCACGCCCCAGCGCACAGCACTGGCCCTTTGGGTTGATCCCACTCCCACAATGGCGCCCGTGATGGTATGGGTAGTCGAAACGGGTATGCCCAGCGACGTAGCAAGAAATAAAGTCATGGCTCCACCTGTTTCAGCACAAAACCCACCCACCGGCTTCAACTTGGTGATGCGCTGCCCCATGGTTTTGACAATGCGCCACCCGCCAAACATGGTTCCTGCGCCAATGGCGATGTAGCAACTCACAATAGTCCAGGTTGGCGGAGACTTGTCACTGGCCGCGACGTAGCCTGTAGCGATCAGCATCATCCAGATAATGCCGATGGTTTTTTGCGCATCATTTCCACCATGCCCCAAGCTGTAGGCACCAGCGGATACCAACTGGAGGCGGCGAAACCATTTGTCCACCCGCGAAGGCCGTGCGCGCCTGCAGATCCAGGCGACGAGAACCATCATGACGGATCCCAAAGTAAACCCGAGCAACGGGGAGACAAAGATGAATGCCACCGTCTTCAGAATGCCCGCGGAAACCAGCGCGCCTGCACCCGCTTTGGCGATCACCGCACCCACGATGCCGCCAATCAATGCATGCGAGGAACTGCTGGGAATACCGTAGTACCAGGTAATGACGTTCCAGGTGATGGCTCCCACCAGTGCCCCGAATACCACATGGGTATCGACAACACCCGGCTGAACGATTCCTTTACCCACGGTGGCCGCCACACTGAGATGGAAAATAAATATGGCGATGAAGTTAAAGAACGCCGCGAATAAGACTGCCTGACCGGGCTTGAGAACACCGGTTGAAACCACGGTGGCAATGGAGTTAGCAGCATCATGAAAACCATTCATGAAGTCAAACAACAAAGCCAGTGCCACCAGCAACATGACTACCCACAGAGCCGCCTGCACGTTTTCCATATCGATTGCCTACGGGGTCAGGAGTTTTCGAGGATGATGCCCTCGATCACATTGGCAACGTCTTCGCATTTGTCGGTGATGGTCTCCAGCAACTCATAAATCGCCTTGAGCTTGATCACCTCACGAACATCGGGCTCTTCGCGAAACAACTTGCTCATGGCCGTGCGCATCACGCGGTCGGCATCCGACTCGAGTCGGTCAATCTCTTCGCAAGTTTTCAATGCGGCCTCTGCTGTCGCCTGGTCAGCAATGTGATCCAGTAACTTGACTGCGTCTCGCAATCGTTCACAACACCTCAGGCTGAGGTCCGTCAGTCGGGTGATTTCCTCAGTCATGTGGTGAATGTCGTACAGCGCCATCGTTTCTGCCGAGTCCTGAATCAGGTCGGCCACATCGTCCATCGTATTGATCAGCGAGTGAATCTGTTCGCGATCAATGGGGGTGATGAAAGTGATGTGAATGGCCTTATTGACATCGTGCGTCACACGGTCCGCTGCGCGCTCCGCGTCATCCACTTCCTGGTTGTACTTGGCCCTGAGCCCGACATCAGCGTAGTTGGCCACTAGTTTGGAAAAAGCCTGCGCGGCCTCAACAATACGATCCGCGTGTTGATTGAACATCTCGAAAAAATTGCCTTCGCGGGGCAACAACTTTCCAAACAACATGACGAACTCCTATCGTTTAAATATGTCAAAAAGGTGACAAATATTTGACTTGGTGGAGTTTAACCGCCCCATTGGCCGGGTTATTTCACGGCATCCAACTGTATGAACTGATTGGGGTGAGTTTTGATGTACGACGGCCTGTCAGTAGGATCGTGGCTGGCGGTGGCATGAACTCGGTAAACAGTGCCTGCTGCTCATCCAGAAATGTTCTACGATTGGAAAGTCCATTGATTCAAAGCTATCGACGCGATACTTGGCTACAAAAAACCCGAACAGCTATCGCCTCACGATAGAGGCCCCTATCTTCCAGGAGCAAGTCCAAACCAGCCGCCTTTAGGGGGCTGTAACGGTGAAGAACTCCCACATCCGCGGTGCGGTGGCCGCAGCACCAGGAAAGGTTGTTACACCAAGGCCTTCCAGCGTCAGTCGCAGCATGCTTTGGTGCTGATACTTCGTTGTCGAGACGTAACCTCTCCTAGAGAAGGCGGGACTAACCAGTGTTGCGACGATGTGATTGTCGTAATTGGTATCGTTTTCATCAAACAAGATGATCAACAGGCCATCATCTTTGAAGGGCGTGCTGGTCAATAGCGGCGCAAAGTTTTTCTTCAACCAAGCGTCGGCCGTCCTGAGAGAGCAGTCGTGGGCATCATTACATCCGTTTGGCGTCACAAAAGAATAGTTGGGCAAGGTTCCAGCCGCCATGTCGGTCGCAAACTGCGTGAACGGCACTAGATTCTGTTTGCTTGTAGTGGTTTCAGTGACGTCGCTCAGGTAGGCTAGTGGCACGTGCCGAACAATGTAGTTGCCAGACCCCACCCCTGTGTAGCCGACTGATGGAAGATTCTCGGCATAAGCCTTCCACGTCTTGCCATTGGCATTCAACTGCCGAACCACGTTATCCGCTGTCACTGAGAAATTCGAGGGGGTCCGCGAATCATCATCGGTCAATATTTGCCCAGTTGTCAGCATGAAATAGTTGCCGATTGAAGGGTTTGTGTTGGCGAAATACTTTGATGCCAAGCCATAGCCGGATATCAACGAGTTCAAGTACGGCATAGCTGTGGTACCGACCACGTCCGCATAGTCGGTGTTCTCCAAAACGACCATGACCACATGCTTAAATGGAGCGGCGACGACTGTTGCCGCGGGGCTGATCACGATGCTGAGGTTGGCTGATACCGTCAAAGCTTTGGAATCGCGAACCGTAAACGTTACAGCCGAAGTTCCAGCGATCGTTGGTGTTCCGGCAATGGCTCCAGTAGATGCCGTGAGCGCAAGACCAGTTGGCAAACTGCCGCTTGACACGCTCCACGTGTACGGCGCGGTGCCGCCTTTGACCTGCAAAGCCGCTTGGTAAGCACTATTGACGCCCCCACTCGGGAGAGCAGACGTTGTCACTTGAAGCACGGCTGAAGTCACCGTTGTGCTTCCCGGCGTTGTCGCGGTGTCAGCGCTGCCACCGCCACAGGCCGTCAGCATCAGCATGCTTACGAGCCCAGCCGTCGTGAGAAAGAGCTTTTTCGCCATTGAATCAACAATTTTCATATTTGTCGTCCGTCTAAATAGTGGAAGTCAAAGTCGACCTGGCTGTCGATAAAAACAAACTTGCTGATCTAACGGATAAGCATTTCAACCACCTCAAGGCCAGTATCGCACCTTCGATCAGCCCAACCCACGTAAAAACCTTCGCGATTCTCGCTACAGCGTGAATCCACGGTGAGTCACCTCCAATCAGACGCATCCGGACACCACACTGCGGGCACAGCGGCGGAAAAACCTCTCTACATGTGAGTGATCAACACCGCCCTCAGGCAATGCGTTCGACCGTTTCAGTGTCACCCACTCGGGCGGGAGTCACTTTGCGCAGCCGCTCCATAGACAACAGCGATTTTGAATCACTGCGGGCTGGCTTGTGAATTCCTCAGGTCTAAGCTGGCGGTCAATTCACTCCTGAATTGATAGCTTCTCGTGCACATTCCACGAGGGCTACAGGCCAATTCTTTAAAAAAGAAAGCCCCGCAGCTCGCGCCACGGGGCTTATGCCAGAAGTACTAACTCAGCGCTTAGGCCGTTGCCTTCACCGTAGCCGCAGCGTCCGTGTAGTCGCTGATCTTGTCAAAGTTCAGGTACTGGTACACCTTGTCGCTGGCCGCAGTCAGCACGCCCATGTCAGCCAGGTACTCTTCCTTGGTTGGAATGCGGCCCAGCTTGGAAGCGATGGCGGCAATCTCGGCTGAACCCAGGTACACAAATGTGTCCTTGCCCAAACGGTTGGGGAAGTTGCGCGTTGATGTGGAGAGCACGGTGGCGCCCGCCTTCACCTGGGCCTGGTTGCCCATGCACAAGCTGCAACCCGGCATTTCCATGCGGGCACCAGCACCACCCAGAATGCCGTAGTGGCCTTCGTCGCTCAACTGCTTGGCGTCCATCTTGGTCGGCGGTGCAATCCACAGATTGACCGGAATGTCACGCTTGCCTTCCATCAGCTTGGACGCTGCACGGAAATGACCGATGTTAGTCATGCAGGAACCGATGAACACTTCGTCGATCTTGGTGCCCGCGACTTCGGCCAATGTTTTCACATCGTCCGGATCGTTGGGGCAGGCCAGGATAGGCTCGTGGATGTCTGCCAAGTCGATTTCGATCACGGCAGCATAGTCCGCGTCAGCATCGCCCTTGAGCAACTGGGGATCCTTGAGCCAGGCTTCCTGAGCCGCGATACGACGCGCCAGGGTACGAGCGTCAGAGTAGCCATTGGCAATCATCCACTTCATCATGGTGATGTTGCTGTTGACGTATTCCTGGATCGGCTCCTTGTTCAGGTGCACCGTGCAACCGGCGGCGGAACGCTCGGCGGACGCGTCCGACAACTCAAACGCCTGCTCCACCTTCAGGTCGGGCAGACCTTCAATTTCGAGAATGCGGCCCGAGAAGATGTTCTTCTTGCCCTTTTTCTCGACAGTCAGCAGACCGGCCTTGATCGCATACAGCGGAATGGCATTCACCAGATCACGCAGGGTGATGCCGTTTTGCATCTTGCCTTTGAAACGCACCAGCACGGATTCAGGCATGTCCAGCGGCATGACGCCGGTGGCTGCAGCAAACGCCACCAGACCGGAACCTGCTGGAAAGCTGATACCGATGGGGAAACGGGTGTGGCTGTCGCCGCCGGTGCCCACGGTATCTGGCAACAACAAGCGGTTCAGCCAGGAGTGAATCACGCCGTCACCCGGACGCAGGGCAACACCACCTCGGGTGCTGATGAAATCAGGCAGTTCATGGTGCATCTTCACGTCCACAGGCTTGGGGTAAGCAGCCGTGTGGCAGAAGGATTGCATCACCAGATCGGCGCTGAAGCCCAGGCACGCCAGATCTTTCAGTTCGTCGCGGGTCATGGGGCCGGTAGTGTCCTGCGAACCGACCGAGGTCATCTTGGGTTCGCAATAGGTACCGGGGCGAACGCCCTGGCCTTCCGGCAGGCCGCAGGCACGGCCGACCATCTTCTGGGCCAGGCTGAAACCTTTTTTGGTGTCAACTGGGTCTTGTGGCAAACGGAACAAGGTGGAGGGCTTAAGGCCCAGTGCCTCGCGCGCCTTGGCGGTGAGGCCACGACCAATGATCAATGGAATACGGCCACCGGCACGGACTTCGTCAAACAGCACTTCACTCTTGACTTCGAAAGACGCAATTTCTTTGCCATCTTTGAAAGCCTTACCGTCGTAGGGGCGCAGCTCCACCACATCGCCCATGGCCATTTGACTCACATCCAACTCAATCGGCAGCGCGCCAGAGTCTTCCATGGTGTTGTAGAAAATCGGGGCAATTTTTCCACCCAGACAGACTCCGCCGAAGCGCTTGTTGGGGACAAATGGAATGTCCTCGCCGGTAAACCACAAAACGGAGTTGGTCGCTGACTTGCGCGAAGAACCAGTACCCACCACATCGCCAACGTAGGCTACTAGATTGCCCTTTGCGCGCAGGTCTTCCAGGAACTTGACCGGACCACGCTTGCCATCTTCTTCGGGCGTAACGCCTGGACGGGCGTTCTTGTGCATTGCCAGAGCATGCAAAGGAATGTCAGGGCGGCTCCAGGCATCGGGCGCAGGAGACAGGTCGTCGGTGTTGATCTCTCCAGCAACCTTGAAAATGCTTACCGTGATGGACTTGGGCACTTCGGGACGGCTGGTGAACCACTCGGCATCAGCCCAGCTTTGCAAAACGGCTTTGGCGTGGGCATTGCCCTTATCTGCCTTCTCTTTGACATCATGGAACTGGTCAAACATTAGCAAGGTTTTCTTCAAACCTTCAGCCGCTTCCTTGGCCACTGCAGCGTCGTCCAGCAAGTCAACCATAGGGCTGATGTTGTAGCCACCCAGCATGGTGCCCAATAGTTCAGTGGCGCGGGCGCGGGAGATGAGGGCACACTTTTCAGTGCCGTGGGCCACGGCGGCCAAGTAGCTGGCTTTCACCTTGGCTGCGTCATCCACACCTGCGGGTACACGGTTGGTAATCAAATCAACCAAGGTCGCCTCCTCACCTGCCGGAGGATTTTTTAGGAGCTCAATCAATTCGCCAGTTTGCTTGGCAGTCAGGGGCAGTGGGGGAATTCCCAGCGCGGCGCGTTCGGCCACATGGTCTCGGTAGGCTTGCAACATGGTACTTACTCCTTTTAGAAACAAAATCGAGGTCTAGCCCTTATAAAACGGGCGTAAACAGCTATAAACTCTATAGCAGTGATGGCCTGAGTCGTGAAACATAGACTCAGTGCACCGCTGCCGAAAAATACGAAAGAGCCTGCTCCGGAATAGCCACACCAGTTTGGTGCGCCCGTTCCAGAACCTGCCAGAAATACCGGTAACTCGCACGGTCATGCAATTTCCCGGCCACAGAAATCGGAGCCCAATCTTGTGCCTCTGCCTGTAACACGATCCCTGCAGCCAACTCGACCTCATCTTTGGTCGGCGCAAACGCCTCAATAATCGGTCGAATCTGATCGGGATGGATACTCCACATCCGGGTGTATCCAAACCGGGACGCAGCCATCTTGGCCGCCGCACTCAGAGCAAAAGTATCACGAAACTCAGTGACCACGCAGTGAGAAGGTACTTTCCCGAAGGCATGACAAGCACTGGCAATTTCAAGTTTGGCCCGGACCACCATCGGGTGGTGAAATTGGTCCTGCACATCGCCGGCAGGGTCTTTGCGCACGGTCATGGCCGCGGAAGGAATAGCCCCGCCATGGGCAGAAACAAAATCCATGAGACCAAAGCTGACCGATTCAACCCGCGGATGCGCCGCAATGTCAAAGGCGCGGTGCACCGCGGCAGGGGACTCGATGAGCACATGCAAGGGCAGAACACCCTGGCGTGGTGTCTTTGCTGCGGCGCTGTCGATGCAGGACACTGCGCGATCCACATCGGCAACCGACTCCACCTTGGGCACCATGATGTAGCTCAGGGACGGTGCAGCGCGGCCAACAACGATGTCCACGTCAGATTCAAAAAACGGATGGTCCACCTGATGCAAACGGGCGCCAACACGCCGCTGCGATCTGTCGGCTACAAGAAGAGAAGCGCTTTGCGCACCATTGGCAAGCGCTGCTACCAGATTGGCCTGGTCCACTTCACCACCAACGGGTGCACCATCTTCGCAGTCCAGGGTCACGTCAAAAACGCAAGCCCCGAACTCTTCCATCATGTCTGCCTGCAGCTGCAGGCTTTTGACCATCCGCACTTCGACACCGCTGTAGTGATCGCATACGGGCAGTGAACCCGCAGCACCCTGGGCACCGAGCAAGACTGTACGCGGATGGGCCACGCTCAATTACAGGAGGTGGGCAACGCCAGCTTGCTCGTCTTGCAGTTCTTTGAGCGTTTTGTTGATGCATTCCTGGCTGAAGGCGTCCACTGGCAATCCCTCTACCAATTTGTATTCGCCACCTTCGCAGGTCACAGCAAAACCAAACACGGTGTCTTTGGGGATGCCGTATTGACCGTCTGAAGGAATACCCATGGTGACCCACTTGCCATTGGTGCCCAGGGCCCAATCGCGCATGTGGTCGATGGCAGCGTTGGCAGCGGACGCTGCGGAAGACACGCCACGAGCTGCAATGATGGCAGCGCCACGTTTGCCAACGGTTGGCAGGAACGTATTGGCATTCCACTCGTGGTCGTTGATCATGTCCTTGACGCTTTGGCCGTTGATGGTTGCAAAACGGTAATCGGCGTACATGGTCGGAGAATGGTTGCCCCAAACGGCCATTTTCTCGATGTCAGCCACGGCTTTGCCGGTCTTGTCGGCCAACTGGCTCAGCGCACGGTTGTGGTCCAGACGCAGCATGGCAGTGAAGTTTTTGCGTGGCAGATCAGGCGCGCTCTTCATGGCGATGTAGGCATTGGTATTAGCGGGGTTGCCTACCACCAAAACACGCACGTCGCGGCTGGCAACGGCATTGAGGGCTTTGCCTTGGGCAGTGAAAATTTCAGCGTTGACAGCGAGCAACTCGGCACGCTCCATGCCAGGACCGCGGGGACGCGAACCGATCAAGAGTGCGTAATCCACATCTTTGAAGGCGGTCATGGGGTCGCTGTGCGCCTCAATGCCAACCAACAAGGGGAACGCACAGTCTTGCAGCTCCATGATCACGCCTTGCAGGGCTTGCTGGGCTTTTTCAACGGGGACTTCCAGCAGGCTCAGAACGACTGGCTGGTCTTTGCCCAGCATTTCGCCAGAGGCGATGCGAAACAGAATGGCGTATCCAATTTGACCTGCTGCTCCAGTAACGGCAACGCGGACGGGCTTCTTGCTCATGGTAATAACTCCAGGAAGGTTGTGAAAACGGTAGCTGTCCAGAAGCCCACGCAAAACAGTTGAGCCCTGCAGATCGGGTGCGAGTTTACCCTTGAATTTATGGCAAAGTCAATTTGTCTTATGTCTTATATAAGATATGATTGCCAATAATTTTAAGTCTGACTTGAAGCTTACTTTTTCAGTGCTTTCATGACCACCACGCCACAAACATCCAGCGACAGCGCGGCACTCGCCAGCGTGGATTTGGCGAGCGTTTCACCGGCACCGGCGTTCAGTCCGCTGTACCAGCAAATCAAGGTATTGATGCTCAAGAGCTTGCAATCCGGCGAGTGGAAACCCAGTGCGGCCATTCCCAGCGAGATAGAGCTTGCCGCCCGCTTCAGGGTCAGCCAGGGTACGGTGCGAAAAGCCATCGACGAACTCGCCGCAGAAAACCTGCTGGTGCGCCGCCAGGGCAAGGGAACCTTTGTAGCCACCCATGCGGAACAACATGTTCAGTACCGCTTTTTGCGCCTGTTTCCCGACAGTGGTGACGCCAATAGTGAAGGCCCGGCGCAGCGCCAGATCATCGACTGCAAGCGTTCCCGCGCCTCTGGTGAGGTAGCTCGCGCTCTGCGCATCCACCAGGGCGACGCCGTTCTGCAGGTCCGGCGCGTTTTGTCCTTTGCCAAAGTTCCCACCATCCTGGAAGACATGTGGTTACCCGGCGTGCCTTTCAAGGGCTTGACCGCCGAGCGCCTGAGGGACTACGACGGACCCATGTATGCATTGTTTGAAACTGAATTTGGCGTTCGCATGGTGAGAGCGGAAGAGAAAATTCGCGCCATCCTTCCCGATGCTGAGCAGTGCGATTTACTCAAAATTTCAGTCCAGACGCCCTTGCTCAGCGTTGAACGAACTGCGTACACCTACAACGATATACCCATGGAAATGCGTCGGGGTCTTTACCTGACCGATACGCACTACTACCGAAATGAACTAAATTGACGTCTGATCCTTCCTGCAAGTCCATTGTCAGATTGATGCGGTGCAATAGAATTTCCGGATTTCGCATCAATAATTACAAAGCCGTTACCAACAGAAAGCCCGCCCATGACTGAGCTTGTCTCCTCCAGCCGACCTTCCCGCCCTGAATTTCGCAATATCAATGCGCTGAACGATCTTCCAACATACCGCCTGCCACCTGCCGGATGGGTATCTATCCTGCACCGCATCAGCGGCGTTCTGATGTTCGTTTTGATGCCCTTCATCATCTGGATGTTTGACACTTCCATCTCTTCCGAAATTTCATTTAGCAAGTTCACCAGCGCTTTTGGAGTGGGTGTTGGATTTGTCCCAGGATGGTTCTTCAAGCTGGTGGCGCTGGCCTTGATCTGGGCCTATTTGCACCACTTCATCGCGGGTTTGCGCCACCTCTGGATGGATATCAACCACGCGGTAAGCAAGGAATTCGGTCGAAGCTCCGCTTTGGTTACGCTGGTTTTGAGCCTGGGTCTCACTGCAATTCTGGGTGCCAAGCTGTTTGGTCTGTACTGACCAGATACGCATCCATTCAATAAAACAATTCAAGGAATCTGACTATGGCAGTTAATTTCGGCTCCAAGCGCATTGTTGTTGGCGCACATTACGGTCTGCGCGACTGGCTGGCACAACGCGTTACCGCCGTGCTGATGGCACTTTTCACCGTACTGGTCCTGGCGCAGGTGCTGCTCTCCAAAGGACCCATCGGGTACGACAAGTGGGCGGGCATCTTTTCTGCCCAGTGGATGAAGGCGTTGACCTTCACCATCATCATCGCCATGCTGTACCACGTCTGGGTCGGTGTGCGTGACATCTGGATGGATTACATCAAGTCCGTATCACTCCGACTCTCGCTGCAAGTGTTTTCCATTGTCTGGCTGGTCAGCTGCGCTGGCTGGGCGATCCAGGTTCTGTGGCGTCTCTGATTCCCCTATTTCAGGCTCTATTCAATGTCTACTTCTGTAACCAAACGCAAATTTGATGTCGTGATCGTCGGTGCCGGTGGCTCTGGAATGCGCGCATCGCTGCAACTGGCCCGCGCTGGCCTCAATGTGGCTGTTCTTTCCAAAGTTTTCCCCACCCGTTCGCACACCGTGGCTGCCCAAGGCGGCATTGGTGCTTCGTTGGGCAATATGAACGACGATAACTGGCATTACCACTTCTACGACACCGTGAAGGGATCTGACTGGCTGGGTGACCAGGATGCCATTGAATTTATGTGCCGCGAAGCCCCCAAAGTCGTTTACGACCTTGAGCACATGGGTATGCCGTTTGACCGCAATGCAGACGGAACCATCTACCAGCGCCCCTTCGGTGGCCATACAGCGAATTACGGCGAGAAGGCCGTGGAGCGTGCCTGCGCCGCCGCAGACCGCACTGGTCACGCCATGCTGCACACCCTCTACCAGCAAAACGTAGCGGCCAAAACCAGCTTCTTTGTGGAGTGGATGGCGCTGGACCTGATTCGCGACGCTGATGGCGACGTTGTAGGTGTCACTGCCCTGGAAATGGAAACTGGAGACATCCATATTCTGGAAGCCAAGACAACGCTTTTGGCGACCGGCGGTGCCGGTCGTATCTTCGCAGCCTCCACCAACGCCTTTATCAACACGGGTGATGGCCTGGGCATGGCCGCTCGCGCTGGCATTCCGCTGGAAGATATGGAGTTCTGGCAATTCCACCCCACTGGTGTGGCTGGTGCAGGTGTATTGCTAACCGAAGGTTGCCGGGGCGAAGGCGCGATTCTGCGCAACTCCAACGGAGAGCGCTTCATGGAGCGCTACGCGCCCACCCTGAAAGATCTGGCTCCACGTGACTTCGTTTCGCGCTCCATGGACCAGGAGATCAAGGAAGGTCGCGGTTGTGGCCCCAACAAGGATTACGTGTTGCTGGACATGACCCACCTGGGTGCAGAAACCATCCTGAAGCGTCTGCCTTCGGTGTTCGAGATTGGCCACAACTTTGCCAACGTAGACATCACCAAAGAACCTATCCCAGTGGTGCCCACCATCCATTACCAGATGGGTGGCATTCCTACCAACGTCAATGGCCAGGTGGTTGTGCAAGCCAATGGCATTCACAACCAGGTGGTTAACGGTCTCTACGCGGTGGGCGAGTGCTCCTGCGTCAGCGTCCACGGAGCCAATCGTCTGGGTACCAACTCGCTGCTGGACCTGCTGGTCTTTGGTCGCGCCGCTGGTAACCACATTGTGGACTTCGCCAGCAAAACCAAGTCGCACAAGGAATTGCCTAAAGACGCTGCCGACCGCACCCTGGCGCGCCTTGCCCGTCTTGAAAGCACCACCCAGGGCGAATACGCCCAAGACGTTGCCAACGATCTGCGTGCTTCGATGCAATTGCACGCAGGTGTGTTCCGCACCCAGAAGAGCATGGATGAGGGCGTGGTCAAGATTGCAGAGTTGCGCGAGCGCGTCAAGTCCATCGGCCTCAAGGACAAATCCAAGGTGTTCAACACCGCGCGTATCGAAGCGCTTGAAGTGGACAACCTGATTGAAGCTGCGCAGGCAACCATCGTGTCTGCAGCAGCACGCCACGAAAGCCGCGGCGCCCATACTGTCAATGACTACGGCGACAGCCCGGAGCATCCCAATGGCCGCAACGACGTTGAGTGGCATAAACATACGCTGTGGTACAGCGAAGGCAACCGCCTGAGCTACAAGCCTGTGCAGATGAAACCCCTGACGGTGGACTCTGTGGAACTCAAAGTTCGTACGTTCTAAACCGTAGCCCTATAACGAGATACTGACCATGACCAAACGCACTTTCTCCATCTACCGCTACGATCCAGACAAGGATGCCAAGCCCTACATGCAGGAAATCGAAGTAGAGCTGGACGGTCATGAGCGCATGCTGCTGGATGCACTCATGAAACTCAAAGCGGTGGACCCCACCATCTCTTTTCGTCGCTCCTGCCGCGAAGGCGTATGCGGATCGGACGCCATGAATATCAATGGCAAGAACGGTCTGGCTTGTCTGACCAATATGCGTGACCTGCCCGGCAAGATCGTTCTCAAGCCCCTGCCCGGCCTGCCAGTTATTCGCGACCTGATCGTCGACATGACGCAGTTCTTCAAACAATACAACTCGATCAAACCGTACCTGATTAACGGTACGGTGCCGCCTGAAAAAGAACGCTTGCAAAGTCCAGAAGAGCGGGAAGAGCTCAACGGCCTCTACGAGTGCATTCTGTGCGCCAGTTGCTCCACCTCATGCCCGAGTTTCTGGTGGAACCCGGATAAGTTCGTGGGTCCAGCTGGCTTGCTCCAGGCCTATCGCTTCATTGCAGATAGCCGTGACCAGGCTACTGGTGAGCGCCTGGACAATCTGGAAGACCCCTATCGCCTGTTCCGCTGCCACACCATCATGAATTGCGTTGATGTTTGCCCCAAGGGTTTGAACCCCACCAAGGCAATCGGCAAGATCAAGGAAATGATGGTTCTGCGTACGGTCTGATCCATAGAGAGTATTGAGCACGTGAGTGAGGCACTGATCGATGAACGAGCCCTGAGCAAGCTGCGGTGGCGCTGCCGCCGGGGCTTGCTGGAAAACGATTTGTTCATAGAGCGGTTTTTCAACAGGTTCAGTACGGTATTGACGGTGGACCAGGGCAAGGCACTGGCGGACCTGATGGACCTGAGTGATAACGATCTCCTGGATGTCCAGTTGGCACGAAAATCGCTCGAGCAAGTCGACGCCCAGCTGAACCGAGAAGATGTGCGTGAAGTTTTACAAATGTTGAGAGAACCCCTCTGAAAGGCGAAAGATGAAACTAGCTGATAACAAAGCCACCCTGTCGTTCAGTAACGGCAGCCCCAGCGTGGAAATGCCCGTGTACCAAGGCAACATCGGACCGGAGGTCATCGACATCCGCAAGCTGTATGCACAAACGGGAATGTTCACTTACGACCCAGGGTTTCTATCCACCGCATCCTGCCAATCTGGAATCACCTACATCGACGGTGACAAAGGTGAGTTGCTGTATCGCGGATACCCCATCGAACAGTTAGCCACCAACTGCGATTACCTGGACACCTGCTACCTGCTGCTCAAAGGCGAACTGCCCAACGAGACACAGCGTGGCGACTTCCACAAACTGGTAATCAACCACACCATGGTTAACGAGCAGATGCAGTTCTTCCTGCGTGGCTTCCGCCGCGATGCACACCCCATGGCCGTATTGACCGGCTTGGTGGGTGCTTTGTCGGCCTTCTACCATGACAGCACCGACATCAATAACCCCGAGCACCGCGAAATTGCGGCCATTCGCCTGATTGCCAAAATGCCCACGCTGGTTGCAATGGCCTACAAGTACGGTGTTGGTCAGCCCTTCATGTACCCCAAAAATGACCTGAGCTATTCGGGCAACTTCCTGCGCATGATGTTTGGCACGCCCTGCGAAGACTACAAGGTCAACCCCGTGATTGAGCGAGCCATGGATCGCATTTTCATCCTGCATGCAGACCACGAGCAAAACGCGTCCACATCTACCGTGCGCCTGTGCGGTTCTTCCGGCACCAACCCGTTTGCTGCTATTGCAGCCGGTGTGGCCTGCCTGTGGGGCCCTGCACACGGTGGCGCCAATGAGGCGTGCCTGAACATGCTCGAAGACATTCAGCGCAGCGGTGGCGTCTCCAAGGTCGGAGAATTCATGGAGCAAGTCAAGGACAAGAACTCCGGCGTAAAGCTGATGGGCTTCGGTCACCGTGTTTACAAAAACTACGACCCCCGCGCCAAACTCATGCAAGAGACTTGCAATGAAGTCTTGGCTGAACTGGGCCTGGAAAACGACCCCCTGTTCAAGCTCGCTAAAGAGCTGGAAAAAATTGCTCTGGAAGACGACTACTTTGTGCAGCGCAAGCTCTACCCCAATGTGGACTTCTATTCCGGCATCGTGCAACGTGCTATCGGCGTTCCGGTCAATCTGTTCACCGGCATCTTTGCGTTGGCCCGTACCGTGGGCTGGATTGCCCAATTGAACGAAATGATCAGCGACCCTGAGTACAAGATCGGTCGTCCCCGTCAGTTGTTCACCGGTTCCGTCAAGCGCGATGTGATGCCAATTTCACAGCGCTAAACCAAACCCTAAAAAACGCCCGCCGGACGATAGCCCGGCGGGCGTTTTACTTTGTCCGAACTAAAATCAAGGATTACTGAGGAAATAGCCCTATGGGACGCACGCTGTACGACAAGCTCTGGGACGACCACGTCGTCCATACCGAAGAGGATGGCACCACCATTCTGTATATCGATCGCCATTTGGTGCATGAAGTCACCAGTCCGCAAGCCTTTGAAGGCCTGCGCGAAGCAGGTCGCAAGGTCTGGCGAGTGAGTTCCATTGTCGCTACAGCAGACCACAACACCCCTACCACCGGATGGGAGCTTGGCTACGACGGCATCACCGACCCTACCAGCAAAGAGCAGGTCACCACACTGGACAGCAACATTCGTGAATTCGGGTCAGCCGCCTACTTTCCGTTCCTCTCCAAACGTCAGGGCATCGTGCATGTCATCGGACCAGAGAACGGCGCTACGCTTCCCGGAATGACCGTGGTTTGCGGTGACTCGCATACCTCCACCCACGGCGCGTTTGGAGCCCTAGCCCACGGCATTGGCACCAGCGAGGTAGAGCACGTCATGGCCACACAGACCCTTCTCGCAAAAAAAGCCAAGAACATGCTTGTCAAGGTGGAGGGGCAACTTGCCAATGGATGTACCGCCAAGGACGTGGTGCTGGCCATCATTGGCAAAATCGGCACGGCTGGCGGCACCGGATACACCATCGAGTTCGGTGGGTCTGCCATCCGCGGTCTGAGCATGGAAGGCCGCATGACAGTGTGCAACATGGCCATAGAGGCCGGTGCGCGCGCTGGCCTGGTGGCAGTCGACGAGAAAACCATTGAGTATGTGAAAGGCCGCCCCTTGGCGCCAGGCCACAGCACAACCAGCGGCGATGCGGCATCCGTGGAGTGGGACCAGGCATTGGTGTACTGGAAGACTCTGCATTCAGATGCAGATGCCAAGTTCGATACCGTCGTCGAACTCGATGCTTCTCAGATCGTGCCGCAAGTCACCTGGGGAACCTCTCCTGAAATGGTGCTGGGCATCAATGATCGCGTGCCTGATCCTGACAAGGAAAAAGACGCCAACAAGCGCGGTGCCATTGAGCGTGCGCTGGTCTATATGGGACTGGAGCCAGGCAAGGCTTTGAATGACCTGTCAATCGACAAGGTGTTCATAGGCTCTTGCACCAACAGCCGCATTGAAGACATGCGCGATGCTGCCGCAGTGGTGAAGAAGCTGGGCCAGCGGGTTGCCAAAAATGTAAAGTTGGCGCTGGTAGTACCCGGCTCCGGCCTTGTGAAAGAGCAGGCCGAGCGCGAAGGACTGCACGAAATCTTCAAGGCGGCTGGCTTTGAGTGGCGCGAGCCAGGCTGCTCCATGTGCCTGGCCATGAACGCCGACCGACTCGATCCCGGTGAGCGTTGTGCCTCCACGAGCAACCGCAATTTTGAAGGTCGCCAGGGCGCTGGGGGTCGCACCCACCTGGTAAGTCCTGCCATGGCTGCCGCAGCAGCTATTCACGGTCATTTTGTTGACGTTCGAAAATTCAGCTAATTACCCGCGAGGTTCTACATGAAAACTCTGATCACGCTGCTACTTTCCACCTGCTTTGTACTCCTGTCCGGCTGCAACACAGTCAAGGGAGTGGGTCAGGACCTGCAAAAGGCGGGCGAAAAAATTGAGGGCGCAGCCAAAAAATGAAGAGCTTTACCGTACACAAGGGACTGGTTGCGCCCATGGACCGTGAAAACGTCGACACGGACGCCATCATTCCCAAGCAGTTCCTGAAATCCATTCGCAAAACCGGTTTCGGCCAGAACCTCTTTGACGAGTGGCGCTATCTGGACGCAGGCTTTCCAGGCCAGGACCCCGCAAGCCGCCGACCCAACCCCGACTTTGTACTCAACCAGCCACGTTACCGGGGTGCCTCCATTCTGCTGGCGCGCAAAAATTTTGGATGCGGGTCTTCCCGCGAGCATGCGCCGTGGGCCCTCGACCAGTTTGGTTTTCGCGCCATCATTGCGCCAAGCTATGCAGACATCTTTTTCAATAACAGCTTCAAAAACGGCTTGCTTCCCATCGTCCTCAGCGAAACCGCCGTGGACCATTTGTTTGACGAAGCTGTGGCATTCCCGGGCTATGCGCTCACCATCGATCTGGAGCGCCAGGTCGTCGTCAAGCCCTCGGGTGATGAAATTGCGTTCGATGTGCAGGCCTTTCGCAAGTACTGCCTGCTCAACGGCTTTGATGACATTGGCCTGACCTTGCGCCACGCCGACAAAATCAAGGCCTTTGAGACCGAACGTTTGGCACAAAAACCCTGGCTAGCCCACAGTATGCAAGCGTAAGCAGCTACAAAAAACATAGTAATTCAAGGATCCCATGAAAATTGCAGTGCTGCCGGGTGACGGCATCGGAACCGAAATTGTGGCCGAGGCCGTCAAGGTCTTGAAGGTATTGGAACTTCCACTGGAGATGGAAAATGCTCTGGTAGGTGGTGCAGCCTATGAAGCGCACGGCCATCCATTGCCAGAGACAACGCTCAAGTTGGCCAAAGAGTCTGATGCCATTTTGTTTGGTGCCGTGGGAGACTGGAAATACGACAAGCTCGACCGCCCGTTACGCCCGGAGCAAGCCATTCTGGGCCTGCGCAAAAACTTGGGGCTCTTTGCCAACTTCCGCCCCGCCATTTGCTACGAACAACTAGTCGGAGCATCCAGCCTCAAGCCCGAACTGATTGCCGGATTGGACATCCTCATCATCCGTGAACTGACCGGCGACATCTACTTTGGCCAGCCGCGCGGCCGTCGCACGGCTGTTGATGGGCATTTCCCTGGTGCAGAAGAGGCCTTTGACACTATGCGCTACAGCAAGCCCGAGATCGAGCGCATTGCCCACGTCGCATTCCAGGCCGCACGCAAGCGAAATAAAAAGGTCACCAGCGTGGACAAGGCCAACGTGCTGGAAACTTTCCAGTTCTGGAAGGATGTGGTCACGGAGGTCCACGCACAGTACCCCGACGTTGAGTTGCAGCACATGTACGTGGATAACGCTGCCATGCAACTGGTCAAGGCGCCCAAGGCCTTTGATGTAGTGGTCACCGGTAATATGTTTGGCGACATCCTGTCTGACGAAGCCTCTATGCTCACCGGCTCCATTGGCATGCTCCCTTCAGCGAGTTTGAACTCCAGCAACCAGGGTTTGTACGAACCCAGTCATGGAAGTGCACCGGACATTGCAGGCAAAGGCATCGCCAATCCGCTGGCCACTATTTTGTCGGCCGCCATGATGCTGCGTTTCAGTTTGAACCAGGAAGCCGCTGCGCTGCGTATTGAAACGGCTGTTCAAAAAGTGCTGCAGCAAGGTTTGCGTACTGCGGACATCTTCAGCGAAGGCACCACCAAAGTCAGCACCGTTCAAATGGGTGACGCTGTCGTCAAGGCCCTGGGCTGATCATTCATTTGCGGCGGCCTGTAAGCCTTGTTTCAGGCCGCGTCTACTACAATTAGCGCCATGTTTCGCGCACGCACATTTCTGCTGAACGTCGCCATGGTCGCCAAGACCGGCGGTGCCGTGCGCGCAAACACCTCCAAAACCACGACCATTAAAGGCTGATCCAGCCCGGTTCGTCGTGCGCCCTCCCCGGCCAGACGAGCCGGGGGAACAGTCTGGTCACACTGTTTTTATTTTGAAAGGGCAATGAAATGAGCAAGTTAGTAGGATTGGTGGGCTGGCGCGGCATGGTCGGCTCTGTCTTGATGGACCGCATGCAGGCCGAAGGCGACTTTGGCCTGATCGAACCCCTGTTTTTCTCCACCTCCAATTCCGGAGGCAAAGCCCCCGCGCAGGCCAAAAACGAAACTACGCTGCAAGACGCCTTCGATATCGAAGCGCTCAAGCGTTGCGACATCATCATCAGCGCCCAGGGTGGCGACTACACCACGGAGGTATTCCCCAAGCTGCGCGCTTCTGGCTGGAATGGCCACTGGATTGACGCGGCCTCCACCCTGCGGATGGAGAAAGATGCAGTCATTATTCTGGACCCGGTCAACATGCCTGTGATCAAGGACGCCTTGGCAAAAAGTGGAAGAAACTGGGTAGGCGGAAACTGCACAGTCAGTTGCATGCTGATGGGCGTAGGTGCTCTGTACAAGGCCGGTTTGGTCGAATGGATGAGCACACAAACCTACCAGGCAGCCTCAGGCGGCGGTGCGCAGCACATGCGTGAATTGCTCACCCAATATGGCACCCTCAATGCAGAAGTCAAAGCCTTGCTTGACGACCCGAAGAGCGCCATTCTCGAAATCGACCGCAAGGTGATCGCCAAGCAGCGCGCGCTGACCAGCGCCGAGACTGCCAACTTCGGCGTTCCCTTGGGCGGCTCACTGATTCCCTGGATCGACAAAGACCTGGGCAACGGTCAGTCCAAGGAAGAGTGGAAAGGCATGGCAGAAACCAACAAAATTCTGGGTATGGGCGACGGATTTGGCTCAGCCGCTATTCCGGTGGACGGGTTCTGCGTGCGCGTAGGGGCCATGCGCTGTCACAGCCAGGCGCTGACCTTCAAGCTCAAAAAGGATGTTTCCTGTGCAGACATTGAAGCCATGATTGCCGCCGACAACCAGTGGGTCAAAGTGGTGCCCAATACCCGTGAAGCCACCATCAAAGACCTGACACCTGTGGCAGTCACTGGCACCATGACAATTCCAGTAGGCCGTATCCGCAAACTCGCCATGGGGCCTGAGTATGTGGGGGCGTTCACCATCGGCGACCAGTTGCTTTGGGGAGCGGCCGAGCCTTTGCGCCGTATGTTGCGCATCCTGCTGGAGGCCTGATTCTCCAGAATTCCTGTTCGGCCCGACAAACATCCAGGCTTGTCGGGCCGTTGTCACTGGACAACACTCTAGACGAACAACTGAGCCCCTAAAATGGGCCTTACAAGTTGAGATGTTTCTTAGCTTGTCACGCTAAGACATTGATGTTAAGGTACTTTTTCAATATTTGGGCTCGGCGTTGGCGCTGCGGTTCTCTCCTGTTTTTGCCGCTCGCCTGAGCTCCGGAGGCTAATAAATTGATCGTTAAGTCACACCGCTGGCCCAAAACTGCGCTGGCGTTAGCAGTTGCCGCCGTACTGGGACTATCGTCCTCGGGAGCCTTCGCGCTTTCTCTGGGGCGCATTACCGTTCTTTCAGCCTTGGGCGAAGGCTTGCGTGCGGAAATCGATGTGCCTGATATCAACACCGATGAAGCAGCCACCTTGAAGGCCCAGATCGCAGCGCCGTCAGCTTTTGCTTCGGCGGGCATGGAATTCAACCCTGCCCTGACTGGATTGCAGATCAGCTTGCAGAGGCGCCCTGATGGACGCAACTACATTCGCGTCAGTGGTGAACGTGCCATCAACGATCCCTTTATCGATTTGATTTTGGAGGCCAGTTGGTCATCCGGCCGGATCGTGCGGGATTACACCCTGTTGTTCGACCCACCAGCGCTACGTCAGGCAAGCCCTGCACCGACGCTGGCGCAAACCCCTAGCGCTGCACCAAGCCCGAGCACTACAACTGGCTCCAGCAGAACCCAAACTACTGCCCCCGAACCTGCCCCCGCCAGAATTGTTCCCAAGGCTGCGCCCTTGCCGCCGAAAGCTGCGCCACAGACTCAAAGCGTTGCTCCCTCCGACAAGCAGTGGCTTGTCAAGGAAGGAGACACTGCCAGCAAGATCGCCAACCGAAACAAACCCAGCGGGGTTTCACTCGACCAAATGTTGGTTGCCCTGTTGCGTACCAATCCAGACGCTTTCTCCAGAGAAAACATCAATCGTCTGCGCAGCGGCGTTGTGGTGGATATACCGACCCAGGAAGAAGCCCTGGCGACTCCCAGCCAAGAGGCCACTCAAATCGTGATGGCCCACAGCAAAGACTTCAACGAGTTCCGTCGGAGCCTGGCCGCGAGTGCGCCCAAAGCAGATGTAGCGCCAAGTGACCGCAAAACCAGTGGCAAGGTCGACACCAAGATTGAAGACAAGAAGCCTGCCGCGGCTGCGCCCGACAAGCTGACTTTGTCCAAAGGCTCTGTTCAGGCGAAGGCCGACGAAGCCCGTATAGCGAAAGAGCGTGCCGACAAAGATGCAGCTGCAAGGGCGGCCGAAATCGCCAAAAACATTCAGGATCTGAGCAAACTCAGCGCTGCCAGTGCACCCGCAAGTACGCCCAAGACCGTCCCAGCTGACAAGCCATCACCAGCCGCCTCAGCGCCCGTCAACGCGGCCTCTGACATGGCCGTGACAGCACCGGCAATGCCAGCGGCATCTGCACCAGAAGCTGCTGCCTCTGTGCCACAGCCTGCCGCTTCAGCAGCGGAAAAGCCAAAGCTACCAGCATCAGCCCCCCCGGCCCCTATGCCGGAGCCTCCTGGTTTGCTCGATGAGCTGCTGGGTGATCCCATGGTGCCTCTCGCCGCAGGCGGTCTGGTTGCCTTGCTCGGAGGATTCGCTTTTTACCGCGTTCGCCAGCGCAAGAAGAAAGAGAACCATGACGACAGTTCCTTCCTTGACAGCAAGCTGCAGCCAGAATCCTTCTTTGACGCAAGCGGGGGGCAGCACGTCGATACGGCCAATGCAGGCACCGGCAACCCCTCCTCCATGGTGTATTCCACCAGCCAGCTCGAAGGTGCCGATGATGTGGATCCGGTTGCTGAGGCTGATGTGTACCTGGCATACGGACGCGATGCGCAAGCCGAGGAAATTCTCAAAACAGCGGCAAAAACAAACCCTGACCGTCTGGCCATTCATACCAAATTACTGGAAATTTTTGCCAAACGACGCGATACCGCCAATTTCCAGACAACGGCACAGCATGCCTTCACACTCACCGGTGTCGACACGCCCGAATGGCAGCGCATTTGCGAGTTGGGCTTGAGTATTGATCCCGAGAATCCCCTGTACCAGCCTGGTGGTGCCACCGCCAGCGCTTTTGCCACATTGGCACGCATGTCAGAGCCGGAACCTGGAGCCTTCAATGCCACGGTGGTGCAAGCGACCGACGCACACCTGAAAACAGGTGGCACGGATGTCGATCTGGACCTGGACTTTTCTGCAGAACAAAAGGCCGCGGAGCCAGCTGAGCCGAAACCTGCCGAACCTGCACCAGACCAGACCACCAAACTCGATGCCGTGGCAGCGGATTCGCCAATGGACCTGGACTTTGATATTTCCGCGCCTGCAGAACTCACTGCCACTCCTGAACTTCCTGACATCTCCCTATCGCTGGACGAACCGGGTCCGGCACCTACAACTAAAGCAGAGGCCCCCAAGCCAGCTCCCGCTCCAGTGGAAGATGCCCACATGCTGGAATTCGACATGGACTCCCTCTCTCTGGACCTGGAGCCACCCGCGGCCAAACCCGTGGAAACCGCTACAGAGGCGCCTGATTCAGGAACCGAAGATCCCCTGGAAACCAAATTGGCACTGGCCGAGGAATTTGTGTCCATCGGGGACGAAGATGGCGCACGCGCCCTGATCGAGGAGGTCATCTCCGAAGCCACTGGTGCAATGAAAGCCAAAGCGCAAAGCGCGCTGGCCAATTTAAGCTGATACGGCCCGGAAAGCGCTGCACTGTGAGTTCAGGGCGATAGCCACCATGAGAGTGGCGCTGGGAATCAGCTACAACGGACAGGCTTACCAGGGTTGGCAAAGCCAGTCCTCAGGACAAACCATTCAGGACCAGCTGGAGAAAGCGCTCGGCAAGTTTGCGGCCCAGCGCGTTTCCACCATTTGCGCCGGGCGCACCGATTCCGGGGTGCACGGCATCATGCAGGTAGTGCACTTTGACACCCTGTTGCAGCGTGACACCTACTCCTGGGTGCGCGGCACCAATGCCAACCTTCCCCGCGACATTGCTGTGCAATGGGCTGTGGAAACGCCAGACACTTTCCATTGCCGTGCCAGCGCCCAGTCCAGGCGCTATGCCTATGTGCTTTACGAATCCCAAATCCGCCCCAGCGTAGACCAAGGGCGCGTTGGGTGGACCTTTCATTCGCTCGATTTGGCCGCTATGCGCGAAGCCGCAGATATGCTGCTGGGAGAGCACGACTTCACCTCCTTTCGGGCCTCGCAATGCCAGGCCCTGAGCCCCGTCAAGAACATACTGGAAATAGCCTTCAGCAAGCGCGGTTCCTACTGGCGTATCGAGTTTGAAGCCAATGCCTTTCTGCACCACATGATTCGCAACATCATGGGCTGCCTGGTGGAGATCGGCAAAGGTCGCAAGCCCGTCCAATGGATGGCCGAAGTGCTGGCCGCCCGGGACCGCCGCGTTGCTGCCCCCACCTTTTCGCCCGATGGCTTGTATTTTTTGGGCCCGCGCTACGACGCCAAGTGGGGCATCCCCGACCGTGCGCCTGCGTATGATGGCCTTCCATGAAGACACGAATCAAAATTTGCGGCCTGACGCGGGAGCAGGACGTTGACTCGGCGGTAGACGCCGGGGCCGATGCCATCGGCTTTGTGCTCTACAGCAAGAGTCCGCGCTACGTCACGCCAGAACGCGCTGCCATGCTGGCACGCCGACTGCCATCTTTCGTCACACCGGTGTTACTGTTCGTGAATGCCACACCGGCCTTGGTGCGGCGGGCTTGTGAGCTTCTGCCCAATGCGACGCTGCAGTTCCATGGAGATGAAACGCCCCAGCTTTGCCTGGCACTGGCCAAGGCTTCAAGTGAACGTCCCAACCCTCGTCCCTACCTGCGCGCCGCCCGAATTCCGCTCGGTGCAGAGGCCGAACGCTTCGACCTCGTAAAATACGCTGAAAATTACTCGAGTGCCCAAGCCATCCTGTTAGACGCCCATGTGGACGGCTTCGGTGGTGGGGGGCAAACCTTCAATTGGTCACTTCTTCCTCCAAACGTCAACGCTCACCTCGTCTTGAGTGGTGGACTCACCAGTGCAAACGTGGCCGATGGCATCGCCTCGGTACGGCCGCGTTCTAAATCGCTGGCTGTCGATGTGAGCTCGGGCGTGGAAGCGCTGGATGCTCAGGGTCTTCCGGGCAAAGGGATCAAGGACCCGGAGAGAATCTTGCAATTTGTGGTGGCAGTTCGGGCTGCCGATGCACTTTTGGACTCCCCACTCTCACCCCCCGCCCTCTTTCGCCCCGCTGGGCGAGCGAGGGAGTAATAACTGCCGATTTTGTTACTCCGCTTCGGCCACGCATTTACTGGTCAAAGCCCTACTACTTATTTTTTATGTACGAATACCAACAACCCGACACCAAAGGTCACTTTGGCAAATATGGGGGCAGCTTTGTCTCCGAGACGCTGACACACGCCATCAATGAGCTCAAAGATGCCTATGCCAAATACCAGCATGATCCAGAATTTCTAAAGGAATTCCAATCCGAACTGGCCCACTTTGTCGGCCGCCCTTCCCCCGTCTACCACGCGGCCCGCATGAGCCGCGAGATGGGTGGCGCACAAATTTTTTTGAAGCGCGAAGACCTGAACCACACCGGTGCCCACAAGGTGAACAACACGATCGGTCAGGCTATGCTCGCCAAGCGCATGGGCAAGCCCCGCGTGATTGCTGAGACCGGTGCCGGCCAGCACGGCGTGGCCACCGCCACCATCTGCGCCCGCTACGGGCTGGAATGTGTGGTCTACATGGGCAGCGAAGACGTCAAACGCCAAAGCCCCAACGTCTACCGCATGAAGCTGCTGGGTGCCACCGTAGTGCCGGTGGAAAGCGGCAGCAAGACGCTCAAGGATGCGCTGAACGAGGCCATGCGCGACTGGGTCGCCAACGTGGACAACACTTTCTACATCATCGGCACCGTGGCAGGCCCCCACCCCTACCCCATGATGGTGCGCGATTTCCAAAGCGTGATCGGCAACGAGTGCCTGGTGCAAATGCCAGAGATGCTTGCCGATGCTGGTTGTCAAACCGAGCAACCCGATGTGGTCATGGCCTGCGTGGGCGGCGGTAGCAATGCTATGGGCATCTTTTACCCCTATATTCAACATGAAAAAACCCGCCTTATCGGCGTGGAAGCTGCCGGTGAAGGCCTGGAGAGTGGCAAGCACTCCGCCTCCATCCAGAAGGGCAGTCCCGGCGTGCTGCACGGCAATCGCACCTATGTGCTGCAGGACGACAATGGCCAGGTGACCGAGACACACAGCGTCAGTGCCGGTCTGGACTACCCCGGCGTGGGCCCAGAGCATGCCTTTCTCTCTGACATCGGCCGGGCTGAATACGTGGGCATTACCGACAAGGAAGCGCTGGAAGCATTTCACTACCTCTGCCGAACCGAAGGCATCATCCCGGCGCTGGAATCCAGCCATGCGGTGGCCTACGCCATGAAGCTGGCCAAAACCATGCGGCCTGACCAGAGCATTCTCGTGAATCTCTCAGGCCGTGGTGACAAGGACATTGGCACGGTGGCCGATTTGAGCAACGCCGACTTCTACTGCCGCCCCAGCTGCAAGGGCCAGTCCGTCAAGGGTGGTGAGCAGACCGTGCAATTGGTGAAAAATGGAGGTGGCGTATGACCATCGTTCTCAAGGGCATTGCGCCCGTGGCTTCCAAGCCCCAGCCCTCACGCATTACCAGCAAGTTCAATACGCTCAAGGCCCAAGGCCGCAAGGCGCTGATTCCATTTGTCACGGCGGGCTATCCCTTTGCGGACATCACACCCGAGCTCATGCAGGCCATGGTCGCGGGCGGTGCGGATGTGATCGAGCTTGGGGTACCGTTTTCAGACCCCAGTGCCGATGGCCCGGTCATTCAAAAGGCCGGCGACAAGGCACTGGCTTTTGGCATCGGTCTGGTGCAGGTGCTGGCCATGGTGGCGGAATTCCGCAAGACCGATTCCACCACCCCTGTGGTGCTGATGGGCTATGCCAACCCGGTAGAGCGTTACGACCAGAAACACGCCAAAACTGGCGCCAACGCCGCTACTGGCAGCCCTTTTGTCGTTGACGCTGCTGCGGCCGGCGTGGACGGCGTGCTGATCGTGGACTACCCGCCCGAAGAGTGCGAGGAATTTGCAGCCGACCTGCGGGCCCACGGCATGGACCTGATCTTTTTGCTGGCCCCTACCAGCACCGATGATCGTATGCAGCAGGTGGCCAAGGTGGCCAGCGGCTATGTGTATTACGTATCGCTCAAGGGCGTCACCGGCTCTGGCGCGCTGGATACCAATGCGGTAGAAGCCATGTTGCCGCGCATCCGCCAGCACATCCACATCCCCGTGGGCGTGGGCTTTGGCATACGTGATGCGGCGACCGCCAAAACCATCTCCAAAGTGGCGGATGCCGTGGTGATCGGCAGCAAAATCATTCAGCTGCTCGAAGACCAAGCGCGCGACAAGGTGGCCGAAACCGCGCAGAATTTCCTGCAAGAAATACGGACTGCGCTGGACTTTTGAGTGCCAAGTTTGGCTGTAGCGCACATCCATACTGCCTGAGCAGCTATCAATTTGAAAGCAAACGATGACTCAAAAAACCATTCTTGTCACTGGCATTTCGGGATTCATCGCCAAACACTGTGCTGTGGACTTGCTAAGGCAAGGCTACCGCGTTCGCGGAACGGTGCGCAGCCTTCAGAAAGCCGAAGAGGTCAAAGTCACATTAGCAAAGCACTGTGACATCAGCCCCTTGGAGTTTGTTCAGGCCGACTTGTTGTCGGATGCAGGCTGGGATGCCGCCATGCAAGGCGTGCACGGCGTGCTGCACCTTGCGTCACCCTTCATCCTGAATGAGCCCAAAGACCCCAACGAACTCATTCGCCCGGCGGTTGAAGGCACTTTGCGCGTGCTGCAAGCGGCCGTGGCGGCCAAAGTACAGCGCTTTGTGCAAACCTCGTCAATGGCTGCCATTGCCTACGGCCACCCCAAAACCCGCACGAACCCCTTCACCGAAGACGACTGGACGATTCAGGACGGCCCTGGCGTGACCAGCTACACCCGTTCCAAAACACTCTCCGAGCGGGCTGCCCGAGACTTTATGGCCCAGCACCGGCCTGATATGCATTACGCCAGCATTAATCCGGGTTTGGTCTTGGGTCCGCTCCTGGACCGCGATATGGGTGGCTCGGCAGAAGTGATTCAGATGTTTTTGCGGGGTAAGTACCCAGGCTGCCCCAAGCTGTCGTTTGGGGTGGTGGATGTGCGAGACGTAGCCGTCATGCATCGCCTGGCCCTGGAGACCAGTGAACCCAGCGGCGGGCGCTACATGGGCGTCTCCGAATCGGCCTGGTTTATGGACATGATGCGCCCCATCAAAGCCCAATTGGGCGCACAAGCCAAAAAGGTGCCGAGTTTTGAATTGCCTAACTTCATGATCCGGCTGGTCGCATTGTTTGACCCGGCCGCGCGCGGCATCGTGCCCGATCTGGGCCTGGAACTTCGCATTGACAACAGCCGCACGCGCAAAGCGCTGGGCATGGAATTTATTGGCGTAGAAGAATCGGCTCCCGCCATGGCGAAAAGCCTGGTGGACTTGGATTTGGTCTGAGCGGCCGTGGGCAGGACCATGCATCCTCGTTCCACCCGTAAACCGCTAACAACTTAGGAAAACGCCATGGCCGGATCCCTGGAACAGTGGTTTAAGAGAATCGGCGATTACGCAAGCCTTCCGGGTGATTCACCCGATTGGCGACTCCGCAAGACCCTAGGCGCTATCACGGCGGTATTGACCTTCCCTTCGATAGTGCAGTATGGCCTGATCTATGGATATTTTGGTCAAATGCAAGTGGCCTACCATAGTGCCGCATTGGCCATTGTTTACCTGGCGGCATTTGCGGCATTGCACCACTCACGCATTTACCCACTTCTGATTTCATGGGTCAATGTCGCAGCAATGTGCTGGATTTGGGCAAACCACGTCGCATTGGGTGGTTTTGCCGGATCCAGCCACATCATTGTTCTAAGCCTGGCACCACCCATCCTGTGCACACTCACCATTGGCTGGCTGCAGGCCCGCATTGGCCTGGCGTTTTGCGTTGCAGGGCTGTTCGTTGCAGCCTACCTTGAGCCCGCAGTGGCCGTTGTCAGCCCGCTACCCACAGCGTTCATATACACAATGAGCGCGCTCAATTTGATGAGCATCATCATGATCGTGATGATTGCGTTGTCAATCAACCGTTGGCAAATGGGCCTGATCAACCAGAAAATGCAGTCCGCCCTGGACAGGCAAACCGCCACAAGCGAGATTCTGCGCGTGATCAGCCAGTCACCAACGGACGTGGCGCCGGTCTTTCAGGTCATTTTGGAAAGTGCCACCCGACTGTGTGATGCCAAACTTGCGGCCGTTTTCCGCTACGACGGCAAACTGGTACACCTTGCAGCGACACACAACTGGTCACCGGAGGCTGTGGAGGAGGTAGGCGGCCTTTATCCCATGGAGCCAAGCATGCAGCTCATGAGCGGCCGTACCATCCTAACCCAATCGGTCGTGAGTCATGCCGATACCAGTCAGGATCCGAGCTACCGCCAGGACTCGGCGGCAGCGGGTGGCTGGCGGCGAATGTTGGGCGTACCACTGATGTTTGAGGGGCAACCTCTTGGCGCCGTAGTCGTGGCCTGGCCGGAACCTGGTGAAACGCCCGAGCGGCACATGGAATTGCTGAAACTCTTCGCGGAACAGGCCGTCATTGCCATTCGCAATGTGCAATTGTTCAATGAGACCAAAGAGGCGCTGGAGCGCCAGACCGCCACGGCTGCCATCCTGGCCGCGATCGCGCAGGCGCGGGGCGACGTGCAGCCGGTGCTCGAGGCCATCGTCTACAGCGCTCTCGAGCTCGCTGGCGGCCATTCGGCGACCTTGTGGCGGATTGAGGACGGACTCGGGAGCCTGGTCGCGCACACCCGCACCGAGGCTGACGACATCCTGCTCGCGAAAGGCCAGTTCAAGGTGCGCGAAACCTACCTGTTCAGCCCGGCCATCACACTTCAGCCGCTGATCGTGCCCGACACGGATGCCGATCCGAACCTCGACGAGTCCTGGCGTCAGATCGCAAGAGTGCGCGGGTATCGGTCCGTCGTCGTCGTCCCGATGCTGCGCGACGGATCTTGCGTGGGGCTCGTAAGTGTCACGCGGCAGGCGCCTGGGCCGTTCCCCGAACGCATCATCGCGCAGTTGCAGACCTTCGCCGACCAGGCGGTGATCGCGATCCAGAACACTCGGCTGTTCAACGAGACACAGGAGGCACTGGCCCGGCAAACTGCCAGCGCCGACATCCTGCGCGTGATCAGCCGTTCGCCCACCGACGTGAAGCCGGTCTTCGACGCCATCGTCGAGGCCGCCGTGCGGCTGCTGGAGTGCGACTTCACGTTCATTATGACCAGCGACGGTCGCACCTACTCGCCTGTGTCGGGCGCCACGCGCGAGGGGCCGATGCAGGACTTGGGACCATCGAACCTGCCGGTCGATGCGAAGGCTAACTTTCCATCGCGGGCCATCGTCTCCAAGACGATGCTGCACCTGCCGGACTGGTCGACCATCGAGTTACCACCGCACGAGCAGTTCATCCACGACACCCTCGGCGTGCGCTCGGCGCTTTACCTGCCGCTGTTGCGCGGCGAAGAGTGCATCGGCCTGCTGGTGTACTGCGCTTGCCGGCCCGGCGTGTTCAGGGCGCAGGAGATCGCCGTCGCCGAGTCGTTCCGCGATCAGGCGCTGATCGCCATCGAGAACACGCGGCTGTTCAACGAGACTAAAGAGGCGTTGGAGCAGCAGAAGGCCTCGGCCGATGTGCTGGAGGTCATCAGCGGTTCGATGGGCGACGCCGCGCCGGTGTTCGAGGCCATCCTGGTGCGCTTCGAACAGCTGATTCCCGATGCCACCGGCAGCTCGGTGGCGCTAATCGAGGAAGACGGCATGGCACGCGTGGGCTACTTCCGAATGGCCGAGGGTGCGCGAAAGCTCTTCGTCGACTCGGCGGCCGAGCCCGACGCCATCGAGCAGCAGATGCGACAAGCGCGGCCTTTTCCGCTCAAGGGCTCGTCCACTGAGCTGGCCATTCGCGCCGGGCGCAGCCTGACCTATCTCGACGCTCTGAATGACCCGACAGCACCGGACGACATTCGCAAAGCCGCGCGGCGTATCACCGGCGGTCATTGGAGCCACTCCCTGGCGGTGGTGCCGCTGCTCAAGGACGGTGTCGGCCTGGGTTCCATCAACGTCTCGCGCGAGGTGAATCGCGCCTTCAGCGCCAAAGAACTTGCCCTGCTGGAAATGTTCGCCGACCAGGCCGTGGTGGCGCTGGAAAACGCGCGACTCTTCAACGCTACGCAGCGTGCGCTGGAACGCCAGACCGCCACGGCGGAGATTCTGAAAGTCATCGCCGGTTCGCCGTCGGACGTGCAGCCGGTGTTCGAGGCAATTGCCGCCGCCTCGAACCGGCTTATTGGCGGGTTCTCGACGGCCGTGTTCCGCTTCGTCGACGACACCATGCATCTGGTGGCCTTCACGCCCACAAATGCGGAAGGCGACGCAGCGCTGCAGCGCATGTTCCCGGCGCCGCTTGCGGCCACCGCCTTCGCGCAAGCGATCCGCCAGGGCGGGGTGGTGCACATCGCCGATACCGAAAGCTCGGACAACGTGTGGCCGCAAACGCGCGACGTGGCCCGCCTGCGCGGCTACCGCGCCATGCTGTACTGCCCGTTGGTGCGCGACGAGCTTGCGATCGGCATGATCAGCGTCACCCGGCGCGAGCCGGGGCCGTTCGCCGAACATCAGATCGAGTTGCTGAAGACCTTCGCCGACCAGGCTGTGATCGCCATCGAGAACGCGCGGCTGTTCAACGAGACGAAAGAGGCGCTTGAACAGCAGAAGGCCTCGGCCGACGTGCTGGAGGTCATCAGCCAGTCGATGGGTGACTCAGCGCCGGTATTCGATGCCATCCTTGAGCGGTGCGAACGGCTGATCGACGGAACTGTAGGAACCACGATTGATCTGGTGGGAGCAGATGGCCAAATGCACCGCCGTCACTTCCGCTTGACCGAACATGCCAGGCAGGTGTTGTCTCAAAGTCCCGCCGAGGCCGAAGCGACCGCACTGAAGATGCGCGACTTGCCCGCGGCCACCGTGGAGGCCACCCGGCGCATGGCGCAGGCCGGCGATCGCATCATCGTCCATCCTGATGTCTTGCACGGGCCGGGGGTCCCGGAGGACGTGCGCGAGTTCGCCCGCGCCGCAACTGGCGGACGCTTCAGCTACGCCACTGCCGGGGCCCCGATGTTCAAGGACGGTCGTTTCCTGGGGATCATTGGCGTAGCACGAGACCGCCTGGGCGACTTTGACGGCAGGGAACGTATGCTCCTGCAAATGTTCGCCAGGCAGGCCGTGGTGGCGCTGGAGAATGCGCGGCTGTTCAACGAGACCAAAGAAGCGCTGGAACAGCAGCGAGCCACTGGCGAAGTTCTCAACGTGATAAGCAACTCCGTTGCTGATACGGCCCCGGTCTTCGAATCGATTGTTCAAAGCTGCGGGACCCTTTTTAACGGTAATACCAGCATCATCTCCATCGTAAGAGCCGACGGTAAAGTTTGGCATGAAGCCGCAGATTCCAAGCAGGGCTATGCACCCCAACATGTACTGGATACGCTGAATGCCAGAGGGTATCCGATGGAGTTGGAGCGGTCATACCAAGCGTACCCGATTCGAAAACGCAAGGTCATCCACTATCCCGACATGTTGAACGGGCCGGGGGTGCCTGACGCCATGCGTCAGATGGCGCGTGAAATTGGTAATTATTCAATGTTGATTGCACCCATGCTTTGGGAAGGCAAAGGCATTGGAACGATTCATGTAACTCGTTATCCGCCCGTTCCATTTACGGAGAAAGAGGAGGCGTTGCTTCGAACCTTCGCAGATCAGGCCGTCATTGCGATTCAAAACGCCAAGCTCTTCAAAGACACCCAGGACGCCCGCGAACAGGCCGAAATTGCCAAGGGCGAAGCCGAAGCCGCCAACCAGCACAAGAGTGATTTCCTGGCCAACATGAGCCACGAGATACGCACGCCGATGAACGCGATCATCGGCATGAGCTATCTGGCGCTAGGCACGCAGCTTTCGACGCAACAAAAAGATTACGTTCAGAAGATCCAGCAAAGCGGACAGCACCTGCTGGGCATCATCAACGACGTGCTGGACTTCAGCAAGGTCGAAGCCGGCATGCTGCAGATTGAGGCCAGCGAGCTGTTGCTTGAAGGCCTGATGGACGACGTAGCCACGCTGATAGCCGAAAAGGCAGCGCAGAAGCAGCTGGAATTTGTCATTGACGTGGCACCCGACGTGCCCAACGCCTTGTTGGGCGATGCACTGCGGCTTCGGCAAATTCTGATCAACTTTGCCAACAACGCGGTCAAGTTCACCGATGCAGGCGAAGTAGCCATCTTGGTGAAGGTGTCCGAGCGGACGGACACCGAGGTGCTGCTGCACTTTGCCGTCACCGACACCGGCATCGGACTGACCGAAGAGCAAATGGGCAGGCTCTTCCAGAGTTTTCAGCAGGCCGATGCCTCCACCACGCGCAAGTACGGCGGCACCGGCCTGGGGCTGGCCATCTCCAAGCAACTGGCCGAGCTGATGGGTGGCGCGGTGGGTGTACAGAGCGAAGTTGGCATGGGTTCGAGCTTCTGGTTCACCGCGCGCCTGGGCTTGGGAGTCGACACACAGGCCCAGCGCCGGCCACGGCCCGACCTGCGCGGCAAACGGGTGCTGGTGGTGGACGACAACGAACACGCTCGCACGGTGATGCAGGGCCTGCTCTCCAGCATGGGGTTTGATGCCGAGCAGGCGGCATCCGGCCAGGCGGCGCTGGAGGTGTTGCAGGCAAGCCGGATGCCGTTTGATGCAGTGTTGCTGGACTGGCAAATGCCGGGCCTCAACGGGCTGCAAACGGCGCAGCGGATCCAGGATCTGGCCCTGCCCGAGCAGCCTCCCGTGGCCATGGTAACGGCCTACTCGCGGCAAGACTTGTTGCCCCAGGCGGTCAGCCTGGGCATCACCGAGGTCTTGACCAAACCCGTCAGCCCCTCCACGCTGTTTGATTCACTCATACGGCTGATGGGGCAAGACCAGGGGCCAATCGCTCCTAATTTGATAGCTGGTACTGCAGATATAACGAGCGCTAGCGGCCTGAAAGGGCTAAGTGGCCTGCGGGGCGTGCGCGTGCTGCTGGCCGAAGACAACGTGCTCAACCAGCAGGTTGCCTGCGAGTTGCTGGCGGACGTGGGCGTAGTGGTGCGGGTGGCTGACAACGGGCGCATTGCCGTGGAGATGGCAGCGCGCGAGCCTTTTGATGCGATTTTGATGGACATGCAAATGCCGGAGATGGACGGGATCGATGCCACCCGCACCATTCAGGCGCTGCCCGGCTGGGCAGGTACCCCCATCATCGCCATGACCGCCAACGCCATGGCGGTCGACCGCAAGCGCTGCCTGGACGCCGGCATGGTGGACTTTGTGGCCAAACCCGTCGAGCCGGAGCAACTGTTTAAAACACTTTTACGCTGGGCCAAGAACCATACCGCTCTGTCCGGTCCAGTGCACGGTGATGCAAACAAGGGCTCGGCCACTTCTGCACCACACCCTACACGCATGCTGCCCGCGCACATCGACGGTCTGGACCTGAAAGCCGGGCTGCGCCGCGTCATGGGCCGCGAAGACCGTTACCTGGAGCTGCTCAAAAACTTTACTGCTGAGCAGGGCGATGCCTGCGAGCGCATTGCGCAGGCCCTGAGCGAAGGAAAGCTGCACGATGCCGAACGCATCACCCACACGCTCAAGGGCCTTGCCGGCACCATTGGTGCCAGCGACCTGCACGCAGCGGCTGGCCTGTTGGAAGAAGGCATCCGCACCCCGCACACGCAGGCGCTCATTGCGGCGGTGGTGATCCAGTTGCATTCGCTGCTTGCGGCATTGCAGCCCGTACTGGCGGCGGCCGCGCCAGCGCAAGCCCATCCCCCCGTGGTCGATGCCCAAGCGCAGCGCGAGGCCCTGGAGACGCTGGTGCAACTTTTACGCGATGATGATGCCAACGCCCAGCGGCATTTTGCAGAGCATCTGGCACTCTTTGACACAGTGCTGGGCGAGCATTTCAAGCCCGTTAAAAATGCCATTGACAGCCTGGCGCTGGACGAAGCACTGGAACACATCGAGGGTAGGACACCATGACCATCACCAAGCAAGAACCGAAAGAATTCACCGTCATGGTTGTCGACGATACGGCTGCCAATTTGATGCTGATGAATGACCTGTTGCAGCCCTTTTACACAGTCAAGGTTGCATCCAGCGGCGTCAGGGCCCTGAAGATCGCCAACTCGGGCACTCCACCGGATTTGGTGCTGCTGGACATCATGATGCCGGAGATGGACGGGTATGAGGTGTGCCGTCAGCTCAAATCCAACCCGGCCACGCGCGACATTCCGGTCATTTTTCTGACCGCAAAAACAGAGACCAGTGACGAGCAAATGGGTTTTGAGCTGGGCGCAGTGGACTACATCACCAAGCCGATCAGCCCACCGATTGTGCTGGCGCGAGTCAAAACCAACCTGACGCTCAAGGCTTCCGCAGATTTCCTGAAGGACAAAAATGCCTTTCTGGAACAGGAAGTGGCGCGCCGCACAGAAGAGGTCCGCGATATTCAGGATGTGACGATTCTGACCATGGCCTCCCTGGCCGAAACCCGCGACAACGAAACTGGCAACCACATCATTCGTACCCAGCACTATGTAAAACTGCTGGCGATCCAGTTGCAACAACATCCGCGCTTCGCATCGCATCTGGATGACGCGACGATTGACCTGCTCTTCAAATCCGCGCCGTTGCACGACATCGGCAAAGTTGGCATTCCGGACAGCATCCTGCTGAAGCCCGGCAAGCTGACCCAGGACGAGTTTGAAACCATGAAGACCCACACCATGCTGGGCAAGTCCGCCATTGAAGCTGCCGAGTCGCGCTTGGGGAAAAACGTCCCCTTTTTGCGCTGCGCCAAGGAGATTGCGTATTCCCATCAGGAAAAGTGGGATGGATCGGGCTACCCCGAAGGTCTGGCAGGTGATGCCATCCCCCTCTCTGCCCGCCTGATGGCGATCGCCGATGTGTACGACGCGCTGATCAGTAGACGAGTCTACAAACCGCCTTTCTCTCACGAAGCGGCCATGGCCATCATTGAAGAAGGTAGGGGTCGTCACTTTGACCCGGATGTTGTGGATGCTTTTGTCGCGATCCAATTGCAGTGCAGGGACATCGCCGCGCAGCATGCCAACACGGACAATGACCTGTCAAAGCATTCATAATTGGGGCATCGCGACAGTGCCCAAGAGACCGGAGAACGTATGAGTTGGCTTGAAAAACTATTGCCCCCGAAGATCCAGAAAACCGACCCTGCTGATCGCCGCAGTGTGCCTGAGGGCCTGTGGATCAAATGCCCCAGCTGCGAAGCCGTGCTTTACAAGACCGATCTGGAGCAAAACCAGAACGTTTGCCCCACCTGCAGCCACCACCACCGCATTGGTGCGCGTGCGCGCCTCAATGTCTTTCTGGATAACGAAGGCCGATTCGAGATCGGGCAGGAAGTGCTGCCGGTCGACGCGCTCAAGTTCAAAGACAGCCGCAAATACCCCGAGCGTCTCAAAGAAGCGCTGGAAAACACCGGGGAAACCGACGCACTGGTCGTCATGGGCGGAGCAGTGCATGGCATCAGCCTGGTGGCAGCCTGCTTTGAATTCGAATTTATGGGCGGCAGCATGGGCTCGGTGGTCGGAGAGCGCTTTGTTCGCGGCGTTGAAACCGCGGTAGAACAAAAGGTGCCGTTTGTGTGCTTTACCGCCACTGGCGGCGCGCGCATGCAAGAAGGCTTGCTGTCCTTGATGCAAATGGCCAAAACCAATGCATCGCTGACTCGCTTGGCCAAGAAGGGTCTACCTTACATCAGCGTGCTAACCGACCCCACCATGGGCGGCGTGAGCGCAGGCTTTGCCTTTCTGGGTGACATCGTGATTGCCGAACCCAAAGCGCTGATCGGCTTTGCCGGTCCCCGGGTGATCGAATCCACCGTGCGCGTGACATTGCCCGAGGGTTTTCAGCGGGCAGAATTCCTGCAGACCAAAGGTGCGATCGACTTTATCTGCGACCGCCGCGAACTGCGAAAAACCATTGCCGACTCACTGGCCATGCTGCAGCGCCAGCCTGCGGATGCGGTGATTTAGCTAAAGCGCCATGCCCAACGCCGTGGCCTGCACTGCGCCCAGCACAATCGCCGCAATCTGCAACAGCACCAGCAACACCAGCGGTGACAGGTCTATGCCCCCCACCAGGGGCAGCACGCGGCGGATGGGGATGAGCACCGGCATCACCAGGCGCTCCATCAGGTCGGCCAGATAAGACTGCGTCTGCACCCACGACAGGATGGCGTACACAATGACCAGCCCGGTCAATCCCGAAATGGCCATGCGGACCACGCCAAACAGGGCCAGCACCACCACTGACAACAGGCTGGCTGCCATGCCCGTAAGTGCCCACAACACGACAAACTGCAGCAGCTGCACCAGCAGGGCTGCAACCAGGCTGGCCAGATCCCAGCGTCCCAATGCAGGTACCACACGTCGTAAGGGCAACACCAGCCAGTCGGTCAGGGCGAAAACGAATTTACCCAAAGGGTTGCCAGAGCGGGCAGACATAGGGATGCGCTGGTACTGCATGTACAGGCGCAAAAGGCACACACCGGCCACCAGGCCAGCGGCGACTTCAAGTAGCAGGGAGACGATTTGGTACAGCATAGAGTTCCAGCTTTGGGGGCGTGGGCATCATAGCCGCAGTCTCGGGCATTGCGTCCCACTTAGAATCGAAGGTTTTGTCAAGCGCAAAGCCCTTCTTCATGTCTGATCACCCCACCACCGCTCCCCAGGACGAGAACCAGCTGATGCACGAGCGTCGTGAAAAGCTCAAAGCGATTCGCCAGCATCAAGCCGAAGGCAAGGGCGTTGCGTTTCCCAACGACTTTGCACCCAGCCACAAGGCAGAACAGTTGTTTGCCGAGTACGACGCACAAACGTCCGAAGCGCTGCTTGCCCTGGGCGCGAGCGTTAAGGTGGCAGGTCGAATGATGCTCAAGCGGGTGATGGGCAAGGCCAGTTTCTGCACCTTGCAGGACGCCTCGTTTGGCCCGTCTGGCGGCCGCATACAGGTCTATGTCAAAGGCGAGGACGTAGGTACCGAGCT
>CAJBMJ010000548.1 GCA_903954045.1 uncultured beta proteobacterium
CTCTGGTCAGGATCACCAGATCGCCTTACTTTGGAAGGCGATAGAAGCACTTTCAGCCACCCGTGGCGGCGAGGTTCCATGCGACTGCCTGCCAGAGGATGCTGCCCGCCAGGAGTGCTTCGAGGCGGCCAAGCTCAACGAACTGATTGGGAAGTAGGCCGGATCGCGCTTTTGGGGCGGAAGGCTTTGCAGACGGTGTCTACGGTTTCCAGGTAGGGGCCGCCGATCAAGTCAATGCAATAGGGCACAGCGGCAAAAATGCCGGGTACCAGCGACTTGCCTTCGGCGTCTTTTAATCCTTCCAAGGTTTCTGCAATGGATTTGGGCTGGCCGGGCAGGTTGATGATCAGGCTCTGATTGCGAATCACCGCCACCTGGCGTGACAGAATGGCTGTGGGCACAAAGTTCAGACTGATCGCGCGCATTTGCTCGCCAAAGCCGGGCATTTCTTTATGCGCCACGGCCAGGGTTGCTTCCGGGGTGACATCGCGCAATGCCGGACCTGTGCCTCCTGTGGTGAGAACCAAACTACAGCCCGCATCGACCAGAGCGATCAGCGCAGCGCTGATGGCAGACTGTTCATCGGGAATCAGTCGCGCATCGAAGGTGATGGGGTTTTGCAGCGCTCTGGTGAGCCAATCCTGCAGGGCTGGCAGGCCTTTGTCTTCATACACGCCGCTTGAAGCTCGGTCGCTGATGGAAATGATTCCAATCCTGACGGCATCCGGGCTGTTAGCTTGGCTGTTGGTGTCGGTCATAGTGGGGGTGTGCTTTAGGTATCGCGGCCATCGTAGCCATCGGAGGCAGATGTTGGCGCATCGGGTTGCTCCTGCGCTCGGGTGAGTTGCTCCCGCACCAGCTGATAGATATCCCGGTAGGCACGACCGTGGCGCAAGGCTTCACCTGGCTTTTCTGGTTTTGCATCCTTGCGGGCCTGGCGTATGAGGGACCGGAGTTGCTGGCTGTCGGTGCTGGGGCTGACATTGAGCCACTGCCCCAGCGCGTCTTCTTCTGCAATGAGCCGGTCACGCCACATTTCCGTCTGATGCAGCAGCATGGTTTCCTGCGCTGATGGCATATGCTGTTCCACCAGCGTTGCACGTATCGCTTCAATCTGCTCGGGTGTCAGCAAGCGCATTTGCTTGCCGATAAATTGCATCTGACGGCGTTTGCCTTCGAAGTTGGTGATGCGTTTGGCTTCTGCCACACCGTCTACCAGCTTGTCTGGCAGGCCCAGCTTGACCATCAGATCCGGGCGAAGCGTGAGCAAATCTTCGCCAAGTTTTTGCAGTTCGGTACTTTCGCGTTTGAGATCGGTGCGGGTGGGTTCATCCGTACCTTTGAGTTCGCGCTTGTACTCCAAGTCCAGTGCGCTGCCCTCGGCAACGAATTGGCCCTTGACGTAATAGCCTTTTTTGAGTTTGCGTGACATAGCCAAGTATCATAGCCTTCGCTATGAAGAAACCTAATACCGCCCCCGCACGCCCGTCCACTCCGTCTGACCAGAGCAAGCCCGCAGACAGTGGTTTTGCCTACTCCCGAGAGTTTTTTGAGTCCCGAGTCGATACGGCGCTGGCCCAGGCCAAGAAACTTGGCGCCACCGATTGTGGTGCCGAGGTGTCAGAAGGCTGCGGCTTAAGCGTCTCGGTGCGCAACGGCGAGCTGGAAAACGTGGAACGCAACCGGGACAAATCGCTTGGCGTGACCGTGTATGTGGGACACCGCCGTGGCAACGCCAGTACCTCCGATTTTTCGGATGCGGCGATTGAGCAAACCGTTCGCGCTGCCTTTGATATTGCCCGTTTCACTGCCGAAGACCCCTTTGCCAGCCTGCCCGATGCCGAAGATATCGCACCGCAGGCTGAGCGTGAGCGCAACCTGGATCTGTTCTACCCTTGGGCAGTGACCAGTGAGCAGGCGGCCCAACTGGCTTTAGAGTGTGAGGCGGCGGCACTGGGCGTCGATAAACGCATCACCAACAGCGAAGGTGCGGCTGTCTCGGCTCAGCAATCACACTTTTTCAGTGCACATACCCGAGGCTTTAGAGGCGGATACTCCAGCTCACGCCACTCTATCTCGGTGTCGCCCATTGCGGGCAAGGGTGATGATATGCAGCGCGATGCCTGGTACAGCTCCATGCGCAATTCAGCCGAGCTGGCGTCGCCTCAGTCGGTAGGGCGCTATGCGGCGGAACGCGCGCTGAGTCGTCTGCATGCCCGCAAGATCGCCACCTTGGAGTGTCCGGTGTTGTTTGAATCCCCCTTGGCGGCGGGTCTGGTGGGTGCGTTTGTGCAGGCAGTCAGCGGCGGTTCTCTGTATCGCAAAAGTTCGTTTTTACTGGACTCTCTGGGCAAGCAGGTGTTGCCCAAGCACATTGATCTGATGGAAGACCCCTTCGTGCTGCGTGGCAAGGGAAGCTCGCCGTTTGACGACGAGGGAGTGAGCGTACGGGCGCGCAAAGTGGTGGACGCTGGCAAAGTGCAGGGATATTTCTTGGGGAGCTATTCGGCCCGCAAGCTCGGTATGAAAACCACGGGTAACTCCGGCGGTTCCCACAACCTGACATTTACCTCGCGCTTGACCCGCGCGGGTGACGACCTCGATGCCATGCTGCAGAAGCTGGGAACGGGCCTGTTTGTGACTGAGTTGATGGGGCAGGGCGTGAATTACGTGACCGGAGACTATTCCCGTGGTGCCAGTGGCTTTTGGGTGGAGAAAGGGCGTATAGCTTTTCCCGTGCAGGAGATCACGATTGCCGGGAATATGAAGGCCATGCTCAAGGGCATTGAGGCGGTGGGGGCGGATGCTTATAACTATGGGGCGAAAACCGTAGGGTCGATTTTGGTTAACCGGATGAAGATTGCCGGGTCTTAGTCCCCACTCTCCCCCAGCCCCTCTCGCCCCGCCGGGCGAAAGGGGAGCCAATACGGACAGCCGATTTTGTTTTTTTGATCCTGCTACGGAATTATTCTCGGACGGTCGCGTGCTGTGCTGGCGCGCCCGCATGGGCCGTGAGCTTGTCGTAGTAAATACCAATTTATTTGGACGACCGCCTGTAAGGCCGTAGTCGGCGAGCAGCCACCAAATCGGCTGTCCGCATTAGCCCCCCTTTCGCCCGGCGGGGCGAGAGGGGCCGGGGGAGAGTGGGGACCTACAAAAGCCCCGCAGGGAAAACCCAACTCAAACAAACAAAAAAATCAGCCCGCCAACGCAGTTTTGACCGCAGCAGAAACCGCCGACATCTCCGCCTTCCCCGCCAGCCGCGTCTTCACCACCCCCATCACCTTGCCCATGTCTCCAGGCCCCGAGGCGCCCAACTCGGCAACAATGGCCTTCACCTCAACCAACACTTCCTCTGTGGACATGCGCTGTGGCAGGTAAGCCTGCAACACTTTCATCTCGGCCGCTTCCTTGTCCGCCAGATCGGTGCGTTCAGCCTTCTGGAAGGCTTCGATCGAGTCCTTGCGTTGCTTGATGAGCTTGTCCACCAGGGCGACCACGGCCGCGTCGTCCAGCACTATGCGTTCGTCTACCTCCTTTTGCTTGCAGGCCGCCAGCAACAGGCGGATGGTTCCCAGGCGCTCGGCATCCTTGGCGCGCATTGCGGTTTTCATGTCTTCGGTGATCTGGTCTTTGAGGGACATTGCAAACTCCTGAATGTGTTTCGTAGGGGGTCAAAAAGTAAAAAAGCCCGCCGGAGCGTCCCCAGGCGAGCTTTCTTGGTCTTGAGAAGGCTGTACCGAATTAGTACATCTTCTTGGGCAATTGCATGCTGCGGATACGCTTGTAGTTTCGCTTGACGGCAGCGGCTTTCTTGCGCTTGCGCTCTGCAGTGGGCTTTTCGTAGAACTCGCGTGCGCGCAGGTCAGTCAGCAAGCCCAATTTCTCAATAGTGCGCTTGAAACGACGCAGGGCGACGTCAAAGGGCTCGTTCTCTTTTACACGGATCGTTGTCATTACGTAATGAATTCCAAAATGTGCCGGTCAAAAATCACTGGGGAAGATCGGGCCCCATGCGTTCTTTTCGGCGGTAATTCCCCATCTATAACTAGTATTGGCTGATGGGGGATGGCCAAGTTAGCCCGCAATTATAGCGTTTTCAGGCGTGCCGACAAACCCATTGCGCAGGCGTGTGCGCTGGACCATGCCCACTGAAAGTTGTATCCGCCCAGCCAGCCGGTGACGTCCACCACTTCCCCAATGAAATAGAGTCCAGGCTGGCGCGACTCCATGGTCTGACTGGAAAGTGCTTTGGTGTCCACACCCCCCGCAGTCACTTCAGCCTTTTTGTACCCTTCAGTGCCTGTGGGAATGATTTCCCAGCGGGTGAGAAGTTGGGCCAGTGCTGACAGAGATTTATCGGAGACCTCGTTGATCGGGCGCTGCCACTGGTGGCCCAAAACAGGACCCTGTGCCACCCAGGTATCTGCCAGCCGCGACGGCACCAATCCTGCCAGTTCATTGGCAAGCAATTTGCGTGAACTGGCTTTGGCTTGTGCGAAGTGTTGCTCCACTGCAATGTCAGGCAACAGATTCAGCCTAATTGGGCTGCCAGGCTGCCAATAGCTCGATATTTGCAAAACGCCAGGCCCACTAAGACCCCGGTGGGTGAAAAGTAGATCCTCCCGAAAGGCCATGCCGTCTTTTTTGCTGCCAGTAGCAATCTCTACCGGCAAGGACAAGCCCGAGAGTTGCGAAAAAGGATCCCAGGCGACTTCATCAAATGTGAGCGGAACCAGGGCTGGGCGAGGAGTAACCACGGGCAGATCAAACTGCTTGGCGACCCGAAATCCAAAATCAGAGGCGCCTATCTTCGGAATCGA
>CAJBMJ010000549.1 GCA_903954045.1 uncultured beta proteobacterium
ATATTCAGGGTGCTTTGACTAGCCTGACGAGGAAGAACAACCAATTGGTCTAGGCGCTCCTTGGCGGTTCTGTCGAGCGCACTGACGGGGCGCAACTCAGACTAAACTGAAGTTCCTCCCCAAAAAAAGCGTGTTTCCCCTCTGAAACACCCAGATTTTGTGGTTCCACGTTCTGTCTACATTTTGATCTGGCTGATCAAGTCGATCGCGCGCTTTTGCTTGTCGCTAGCCATAGTGGTGATCTGGAAGCTTGGCGCATCGCCAGCGCTCTTGGGCGTGCGACACGTGTTGCGAACGATGGTCTCCAAGTCTTTCATCAAGGTCGCATAGCTGTGTGCTGGAGTGCCGTCTTCCAAGGCATGTCCGTGCACCTTCTTCATCGCTGCATTCGAACGCTTCGCAGGTGCCACCGGATCGCGCACGAGCTTGGCCGCTTGGTCTTCATCGGCAAACATCAACTCGCGCCAAGTCTCTCGCATATGCCACTCCACGTAATAGGCCAGCATGCACAGGAAGATATGCGCACGCACTCGACCCTCCAGACGGTGATGAATCGGGCGCACCTTCAGGTCCATCGTCTTGATCGAACGAAACGCACGCTCCACCTGGGCCAAGGATTTATAGGTGCGTACACACGTGGCTGCGTCCATGCGCTGCGCTTGGACGGACGTGCGAATAATGTACAAGCCGTCCAGGGCCGCCTCAGCGGCAATGTTGTCGGCTATGCGGGTGAAGCTCAATGAGCTGTCGGTGATCACCAACTCGAAATGTTTGGCTACCTTGTACTGGTTGATGACCTTACCGACAGCCACGCCAATGTTGTCTTTGCCCACCAACTTGTCCACATCGACTCGCACCTTGATCTTGTGCAGATTCTTCTCGGTGGCCAGTAACAAGTCATCCCGTGTGTGCCCACGCATCTTGGCCAACTCCGGGTTGCGACACGCCACCAGCCGCTCACCGGGGAAGTCGGGCGAACTGATCTCCAACAAATTGCGCTCATCAAACAAGCCAAGTTGCAGGTGACGTTGCTCCACCAGCGTGCGAATTGAAGAACTGCGCAGGGCCGTTATCCAGGCCACATCGACGTCCTGGCTCATCGCATCGATGGCCTTTTGCGAGATCATGCCCCTGTCCCCCACCATCACCATGCGCTGGATGCCAAACTCCTCGCGTAGGCGCTGAACCTGGGGCATGAACGTGGTGCAGTCCGAGGTATTGCCCTCGTGTACCGAGATGGCCACCGGGCAGCCTCTGTCGTCAGTGAGCAGCCCATAGTTGACCTGTAGGGTGCCGCGTTTGCCATCGCGGCTGTAGCCCAGCTTGGCAAGCGGACAGTGGGTGCCCTCGAAGTAACTCGATGACAGGTCGTACAGCACCAGGGAGTCTTCTCTGAGATGGCGTGCAGCCAACTTCTTTTGAATGCGGTCTTGCCCCGCGAGCAGCCAGTCCATGGCGGCGTACAGGTCGTCCTCGGTGGCGTCCAGGACCCCAAACTCTTGGGCCAGCGTGCTGGTGTGCCACATTCGGGTGGTGGCCAGCTTGGTGCTGGGGCAGATGATGCGCGAGGCCACCATGGCCTGCACCAAGTCGCGCTCAGTGCAGGGTTTGGAGGCCAGCAATGAGGCAAAGCCCAAACGCTGCATGGTCAGGGCGACGGCTTGCACATGGCCGTGCGCGCGGGAGTGGGTAATCTCGAATGTCTGCGCCACCGGGCACAAGACTTCGCCGCGCAAAACGCCGCGAATGGATTCGATTTGCGACGTCGTCAGAGCGGATAAATTGGCCAATGTGCGCTTACACACCTTGTTGCCATCACGGTAGGACTCGCGCAAGAGGACAGTAGGTGATGAATCTCGGTTTGGAACAATGTGAATGTGCATGCCTACATTTATAGTCACATATCATCAATATATCAATAGCAAATGCATGCCTACAAAAAGAAAGACACAAACCCTCAAAAAATCATTGATTCACAAGGGATTCCTATTGAAAAGAGAGGCTATTGCCGGGGGAACTTCAGGTTAACCAAAAAACTCAATGTGCAGACGTGCTGTCTCACGATGCAATGAAAGCACCGGTTCAATCTGCTCCGCCTCTGTTTCACCCGCAACTACCTGATAGCCGCCGGCCAGGTTCCAGACCATGGGCAAGTGGCCCAGCCGCTCGAATACGCGCCGGTCCCGGGCAATCATCTGCGCCGTTGTCAAAATTCCACCCAACGGATCGTCAATGTGCGGGTCAGCCCCTGCCTGGTACAGAATCACATCGCAACCCTTGCACTTTTCGATCGCAGCATCCA
>CAJBMJ010000550.1 GCA_903954045.1 uncultured beta proteobacterium
ACTGGCAGCAAGATCATGGAGTCTGCCGCAAGGGGCATAAAACGCACCCACCTGGAACTCGGCGGCAAGGCGCCGGTCATTGTGCTTGACGACGCCGACATCGGCTCTGTCGTTGAGGGATTGCGAACTTTTGGTTATTACAACGCCGGTCAGGACTGCACAGCCGCTTGCCGTGTCTATGCAACCGAAAAGGTTTACGAAAAACTGGTGGCTGATCTTTCCACCGCAGTGGGCAGCATTCAGACTGGAATGCAGCAGGACCCGGGGGTGGAAATGGGCCCACTGATATCCGCTCGCCAACGGGACCGTGTTGCCAGTTTTGTGGACAGGGCCCGCCAGCTTCCGCATGTTGAAGTGACTACCGGGGGAGCCATGGTTCCTGGCAACGGTTTCTTTTACAAACCGACGGTAGTCGCAGGCGCAGTGCAAGACGATGAGATCGTGCGCAGCGAGGTCTTTGGACCGGTAGTGTCCGTTACCCGCGTTGCTGATGCTGAGCAAGCCTTGCAATATGCCAACGACTCAGAATACGGCCTGGCAAGTTCTGTGTGGACCAAAGACGTTGGCGTCGCCATGAACCTGGCTTCGCGGCTTCAGTACGGATGCACTTGGGTAAATACCCATTTCATGCTGGTGTCAGAAATGCCGCATGGTGGCATGAAGACCTCGGGCTATGGCAAGGACATGTCGGTCTATGCTCTGGAGGATTACAGCTGTGCCCGCCATGTCATGGTCAAGCATGGGAATTAGCCTGGAAAAGCCCTGGAGAGGCCGCTTGCATTTCGGTCAAGAATTGCAATAAGGCCTCATCCTGAGCCCATGCCACATTGAAGCGAAACCACGCAGACGGCTCCAGGTCCAGGGCAAATAAATGGCCCGGTCCGAGCAGAATGTCCTGCTCGGCCGCTTTGTAGGCGAGTTCGGCGGCGTTATCGATAGCCGGATGACGCGCCCACAGAAACAGGCCCGCCTTGGGTTCTGTAAACAACTCGAAACCTGCCTGGATGAGCGCGTTGGACAACCTGGCGTGCCCGCTGGCCAAGCGGTCACGCAATGTCTTGAGATGTTTGCGCCAGCGACCGTCGATCAGGGCGCCGTAGGCCAGCCGCTCGGTGAACTCCGAACTGGTCAGACCCGAAAGCATCTTCAGCCGGGCAAGGCCATCAATCAAATCGGGGTTGGCACACAAATAGCCTACGCGGATATTGGGAGAAATGGTTTTGGAAAAACTGCCAATGTGTATCACCCGTTTGAGTTGGTCCAAGCTCGCCAGCGAGGGGCGATTCTCGGGGTCAAGGTCCGCATAAATGTCGTTCTCCACCACCGTGAAGTCGTATTTTTCAGCTAACTGCAACACTCGGTGCAGGTGGGCCAGCGACGCACACGAACCGGTGGGGCTTTGCAGTCGTGGCTGGGTAAAGAACACTTTGGGCCGATGTTCCACGATCCGGGCTTCCAGAGCGTCAAGGTCATAGCCCTCGGGCCTACGTGGTGCGCCAATCAGGCGGGTACCCAAATGGCGCAATGCAAAAAGCTGGTTGGAGTAACCCGGCTCGTCAATGAGCACGGCATCCCCCTGTCGAACAAGATATCGGGCCGCGAGGTCCATGGCCTGGCTGGAGCCCTGGGTCAGGAGCACCTGTTCAGTGGGCGTCAACACTTGCCGCGACGCCAGAAAGTCCCGTACCAACTGACGCAATGGCAAGTAACCCTTGGGGTCTCCATAACCTCCGGGATCTATGTCCTGTGAGGCCAGCGCACGCTGGCTGCGCTTGAGCCCGTCCGAAAACAGGCAATCCGCGGGCAACCATCCGCATCCTGGCTTGCTGCGCAGGCCCCGATTCTCAAAAATCTTTGACAGGTACCACATGGAGTCAAAGCTGTATTGGCTGGCACCTGTCGCGCTTTGGGGTCCGGCGGCGCCTCGGGAACGCACAAAGAATCCCGAATGTGCCTGCGACTGAAAGTAGCCTAGCGCCACCAGTCGGTCATAGGCATCAACCACCGTGTAGACACTAACCCCATTGGCATGCGCAAACTGCCGGATGGACGGCGCTTTGGCTCCGGCTCGCAAGGCTCCGCTGTCGACCATCTGGCGAAATCCCACCACGATCTGGGTCACCAGCGGCACTGTGGATTGGGCTTCTAGAACAAACATGGCATGTGGAGCAAAAAACAAAAGGGGGAAAACGAGGGGATGGGGAACGTATTAGGGTTGGACTGTAGTGGTTCAGGCTACAGCACAGTACACCAAAATTTGGCCCTGTTCTGTATATGTTACCCCCGACCCGCTGGCCCTACAGTCCGCCTCCAATGCACTTCAACCCGACAAGGGCCGGTGCCCATCCAGCGAAAGGAACAATCTATGCAACGCGAACCCAATTTGAACAACGCAGCCCTGATGGCGCGCCGCCGTGCCGCCCTGCCTACAGGCCTGGGCCAAAGCTTCGAGATTTTTGTAGATCGCGCTGAAGGTGCCGAGGTCTGGGATGTGGAAGGTCGCCGCTATATTGACTTTGCTGGCGGAATTGCGGTTCTGAACACTGGCCACCGCCACCCTGCCCTGGTTAAAGCCATGACCGAACAGTTGGGCAAATACACACACACCTGCTTCCAGGTGCTGGCCTATGAGCCCTATGTGGAGCTGGCCGAGAGACTCAACGCACTCGCCCCTGGCAACTTTGCCAAGAAAAGTTTCTTTATGACCACTGGCGCAGAAGCAGTGGAAAACGCCGTCAAGGTGGCGCGTGCCTACACCAAGCGCTCGGCCGTCATTGCTTTTGGCGGCGGCTTTCATGGCCGCACCTTGATGGGTATGGCCCTGACGGGCAAGGTGGCTCCCTACAAGATTGGTTTCGGACCCTTTCCTGCGGAAGTATTTCACGCCAAGTTCCCATGTGCGTTGCATGGCGTCAGCGTGGACGACGCGATGAACTCCATTGAGGCCCTCTTTAAGTATGACGTAGAGGCCAGTCGCGTAGCCGCCATCATTCTGGAGCCGGTGCAAGGTGAAGGCGGCTTCTATGTTGCGCCACCCGAATTTGCACAACGCCTTCGCGCTTTGTGCGACCAACACGGCATTGTGCTGATAGCAGACGAAGTCCAAACTGGTGCTGGACGCACCGGCACCTGGCTGGCCTGCGAGCAATGGGGAGTGGCACCTGACGTCATCACCATGGCCAAGTCCATGGCGGGCGGCATGCCCCTGTCGGCCATCATTGGCAAAGCCGAAATCATGGACGCGGCTGCCGTAGGAGGACTGGGAGGCACTTACGCCGGAAACCCCATGGCCGTTGCATCGGCACTGGCGGTATTGGATGTGTTTGAAAAAGAGCAGTTGCTGCAACGCAGCCGCGATGTCGGAGCCCGCCTGGTCAAAGGCCTGCAGGCAATGGCTGCCAAGCACAAATGCATTGGTGATGTGCGCGGTGTGGGCGCCATGGTGGCAATCGAGCTGTTCAAGGACGGTGACCTGCTCCAACCCGATGCAGAACTGACCAAACGCGTGGCGGCCGAAGCCATCAAACGTGGACTGGTGCTGCTGACATGCGGTGTATATGCCAATGTGGTTCGTGTCTTGGTGCCCTTGGTGGCCAGTGATGCCCTGCTGGATGAAGGTCTGGCCATCATGGCTGAGGCTATTGCTGCGGCAGCGTGAACATGGCGTCTACGCAGGCTCTGGTCACCTTCACCGGGGTTCAAAAAACCTACGATGGCCACACGCTGGTGGTTCGTGATCTAAATCTCGACATTCAGCAAGGCGAGTTTTTGTCTTTGTTGGGCCCATCGGGTTCAGGTAAAACCACCACGCTGATGATGTTGGCCGGTTTTGAGTCGCCGACTGCTGGAGAAATCAGTCTCAAGGGCACTCCCATCACCCGCACGCCGCCGCACAAGCGCAACTTCGGCATGGTGTTTCAGAACTATGCGCTGTTTCCGCACATGACAGTGGCCGATAACATTGCCTACCCGCTCACCGTGCGCAAACTGGGCGCTGCAGAGCAGCAAGCCAAAGTGAAGCGTGCACTGGACGTGGTGCAGCTTGGCGCCATGGGGAGCCGCTACCCATCCCAACTCTCGGGCGGGCAGCAACAACGTGTCGCTCTAGCCCGTGCACTGGTGTTTGACCCCCAACTGGTTCTGATGGATGAACCTCTGGGCGCGCTGGACAAGCAACTGCGCGAGCACATGCAGATTGAACTCAAAGCATTGCACCGGCGCCTGGGTGTGACTTTTGTGTATGTGACGCATGACCAGTCGGAGGCGCTGACCATGTCGGACCGCGTGGCCGTATTCAATGACGGGCTCATTCAGCAAATTGACACCGTCGAGGCGCTTTATGAAACGCCCAACAACCGCTTTGTCGCAGGTTTTGTAGGCGACAGCACGGTATTGGCTGGTCACGTCAGCAGCGTGAATGGCAAGCAGTGTGAAGTGCGCATGCCCGATGGCCGTGTTCTGTGGGGCACTAATGTCAATGACGCCGTCAACGGTGATGAAGTGCAGTGCGGTATTCGGCCCGAACGCCTGCAAATTGCCGCAGCACCCGATGCAAACACGTTCGCAGCCAAAGTGCTGGACACCATCTATTTTGGTGACCACCTCAGGCTGCG
>CAJBMJ010000551.1 GCA_903954045.1 uncultured beta proteobacterium
ACGACGTCTTACAGGATGATGGCGCGCACCTCGAAGGGCATTGGCAGCATGCCATCGAACCGTGCTACTTCACGCGCTGCAACGCAGCGAAAAGTTCCGGGAGTATTTCTGGCAAGGACTCCACATCTTCCTTGGGAAAATCCTTAACTTCGATGGGCTTAAATCGAAATGCAGTTTACAGATTGAGCACTGCCTGATCGTTGGGTGGCTGCATTGCGGCTATTGGCGCGTTGGCCCTGAATACCCCGATGACGCAGCCAGCGTACCACCCGCTTGCACGGCCACAGCACAGTATTTGAACTCCGGAATCTTTCCAAAAGGGTCGAGCGCGGCGTTGGTGAGCAGGTTGGCAGCCGCCTCAAAATAGGCGAAGGGAATGTACACCGCCCCCCGTGGAGTGCCGTTGTCACGGCGCACATGAATGGCCACCTGACCACGGCGCGACTGCACGGTCGCTATATCGCCGGGTTGCAGTCCTAGCGTTTGTAAATCGGAATCGCACATGGATGCTGTGGCAATGGGTTCCAGTGCATCGAGTACGGTGGCGCGTCGCGTCATGCTGCCGGTATGCCAATGCTCCAGTTGGCGCCCGGTAATCAGCACAAAAGGATAGTCCGCATCCGGGCGCTCATTGGCCGGGATGATGTCAGCCGGTACGAGATGGACCCTGCCATCGGCCGTGGCAAACCTTTCAATAAACACCGTGGGGGCGCCTGGCTCGGTTTCGCTCTGGCACGGATAGGTGACGCTGGATTCGCGCTCCAGACGTTGCCAGGTAATACCACCAATCACCGCAAGCATGGCCTGGCGCATCTCTTCATACACCTCGGCCACTCCATCGTTGTCTCCTTGGTAATTCCACTGCAGCCCCATACGGCTTGCCATGGCCTGGATGATCCACAGGTCGGGCATTGCCTGTCCGGGCGGAGCAATGGCCTGCTTGCCCAGTTGCACCATGCGGTCGGTGTTGCTTACAGTGCCAGTTTTTTCGGGCCAGGCCGTGGCGGGCAGCACCACGTCGGCGAGCCACGCCGTTTCGGTCATGAAAATATCCTGGACCACCAGATGCTCCAGGCTGGCCAGGGCATGGCGGGCATGGTTCAGGTCGGGATCGCTCATGGCAGGGTTCTCGCCCATGATGTACATGCCGCGCACCTTGTGCGGGTCGCTGTCATCAGCCAGCGCCTTGTGCATGATCTCGACCACGGTGTAGCCTGGCTGGTCGTCCAGCGTGGTGCCCCAGAAGTTTTCAAACCACGCATGGGCTTGCGGGTTGCTCACACGCTGGTAGTTGGGGTACATCATGGGGATCAGGCCCGCGTCGCTGGCGCCCTGCACATTATTTTGCCCACGCAGCGGATGCAACCCGGAGCCGGGCTTGCCGATCTGGCCGGCGATGGTAGCCAGCGCAATCAGGCAGCGCACGTTGTCGGTTCCGTGCACATGCTGGCTCACCCCCATGCCCCACAAAATCATGGCAGCTTTGGCCTGGGCGTAGGCCCGCGCCACCTCACGCAAGGTTTCAGCCGCAATGCCACAAATCGGCGCCATGGCCTCAGGGCTATAGCCCTTCACGTTGTCGCGCAGGGCCTGGTAGTTGTTGGCTCGCCGATCAATGAAGTCTTGATCCACCAAGCCTTCTTCGAGGATGGTGTAAATCATTGCGTTGAGCATGGCCACATCGGTATCGGCCTTGAATTGCAGACTGCGCCAGGCATGCCTGCCAATGTCGGTACCGCGTGGGTCTGCCACCACGATGCGTGCGCCCTTCCTGACCGCATTTTTCATCCATGTGGCTGCCACCGGATGGTTGTTGGTGGGATTGGAGCCAATGATGAAGATCAGGTCGGAATGCTCAACATCGTTGATCTGGTTGCTCACTGCGCCCGAGCCCACACCTTCGAGCAAAGCCGCCACGCTGCTGGCGTGGCACAGGCGTGTGCAATGGTCTACGTTGTTGCTGCCAAAACCGGTACGCACCAGTTTCTGGAACAGGTAGGCCTCTTCATTGCTGCCTTTGGCTGAGCCGAAACCGGCCAGAGATTTCTTGCCGTGGGTATCACGCAAGGAACGCAGTTTTCCAGCGGCAAGGTCCAGCGCCTCTTCCCAGGTGGCTTCGCGAAATACCTCGGACCAGTCCGCCGTGTTGCGGTTGAGGGTGTTGAGTGCTTGGGGGTCTTTGGCGACACCGGCTTTGCGAATCAAGGGCACGTTCAGGCGCTGTGGGCTGTGGGCGTAGTCAAAGCCAAAGCGGCCTTTCACACACAAACGCCCATGGTTGGCTGGGCCGTCGCGTCCATCGACGCTCACGATATGGTTGTCTTTGACGTTGTAGGTGATCAGGCAACCCACGCCGCAGAAGGGGCAAACCGAATCCACTTTCTTGTCCACTGCCTGGGAGCCCATTTGCGTCTTGGCGCTCAAAGCTCCGGTGGGGCAGGCCTGCACACACTCGCCGCACGCCACACACGAGCTTTCGCCCATGGGGTCGTTCAGGTCAAAAACGATTTGGGCATGGGAACCGCGTTGGGCAAAACCAATGACGTCGTTGACCTGCTCTTCGCGGCAGGCCCGCACGCAGCGATTGCACTGGATACAGGCATCCAGATTCACCGCCATAGCGGGGTGGGAAATATCGCCCTTGGGTTGCTCACGGCGCAGTACCTGGAGTTCAGGGCGAACGGTGACTCCCATTCGTTGCGCCCAAAGGCTTAGCTCGCCGTGCTGACCTGCTCCTGCTTCCGACGGGGCGGTGGACCCTGAAGGAGCCGCAGAGTCATTCCACTTGTACCCCACCTCTGGCATGTCCGAGAGCAGCAGCTCCAGCACCATTTTCTGGCTCTTCTGAACCCGGGGCGTTTTCAGCAGCACCTCCATGCCCACAGTTGCGTTACGACAGCAACTGGGGGCGAGCGTACGTTCACCCTTTATCTCGACCACGCAGGCCCGGCAATTGCCATCGGCTCGCAGACCGTCCTGGTAGCAAAGGTGGGGGATGTCGATACCTTGACGCTGAGCGGCTTTGAGGATGGTTTCACCTTCAAACGCCACCACGGTTTGCTGGTCGAGCTTGAACTCTAGGGTTGCACGAGTGATCGCCTTGATTGGGACTGGAGCGTTCATTTGCTTTGTCCTTCTGCGCTGCTGGAAGCTTCCCCGCCAATCTCATGCGGGAAGTACTGCATCACACAACGCATCGGGTTGGGCGCCGCCTGCCCTAAGCCACAAATGGATGCATCGGCCATCACATCGCCCAAATCGGTCAACGTAGGTTGATCCCACACCGGTGCTTCCATCAAGGTGGCTGCTTTGTCGGTACCAACGCGGCAGGGAGTGCACTGGCCGCAACTCTCGTGGGCAAAGAAACGCATCATGTTCAGCGCCGCATCCCGCGCCCTGTCATGCTGGCTCAACACAATCACTGCTGCCGAGCCGATGAAACCGCCGTAAGTTTGCAGGGTGTCAAAGTCCATCGGCACATGGGCCAAACTGGCCGGAAAAATGCCACCCGATGCCCCTCCGGGCAGGTAGGCATACAGGGTATGGCCGTCGAGCATGCCGCCGCAGTATTCTTCAATCAGCTCTGCGAGCGTGACGCCTGCCGGGGCCAGCTTCACGCCGGGATGTTTGACGCGCCCGCTGACGCTAAAGCTGCGCAGGCCCTTGCGGCCATGGCGGCCAAAGCTGCTGAACCAGTCCGGGCCCATCTCCACAATGTCACGCACCCAGTACAAGGTCTCGAAGTTGTGTTCCAGCGTGGGTCGACCAAAGAGGCCCACCTGCGCGATGTAGGGCGGGCGCATGCGGGGCTCGCCGCGTTTGCCTTCGATGCTTTCAATCATCGCGGACTCTTCTCCACAGATGTAAGCCCCCGCGCCGCGCCGCAGCTCGATGGACGGCAATTCGCAGGGTGGGTTGGCCTGCAATTTCGCCAACTCTGTCTCCAGGATGGCGCGGCAACCGTGGTATTCGTCGCGCAGGTAGATGTAGCAGGCTGCCACCCCAACAATCTGGGCGGCCACCAGCATGCCTTCCAGAAAGCGATGCGGGTCACGCTCCAGGTAGGTGCGATCCTTGAAGGTGCCTGGCTCTCCCTCGTCGATATTGATGGCCATGAGCCGAGGAGCAGCTTGCTCACGCAAAATCCGCCACTTGCGCCCTGCTGGAAAACCTGCTCCACCCAGACCGCGCAGACCAGAGTCCGCCAGCGCATCGATCACGGATTCAGCGCTACGGCTATTGTCGGCAAGGGCTTGGGCTAGCGCATAACCACCACTTGCCAGGTAAGCGGTGTAATCCACGTAATCAGGGGCCACCTGGGCTTGGGATGGCACAGGTGAAACGCTCTGCTCGGCCAGGGAACTTACTACAAAATCAATAGCGTGTGATGCATATGGATGCTGGGCTAGACCTGAACTGACTGCATAAACGACGGTATCCGTCGTAGCCATTGGCACCGGATTCTGGTGCACCACTGCCACCGGTGCCTGCTCGCAGCGGCCCACGCAGGGCGTTGCAATCACGCGCACGTTCTGGTCGCCCAGCAACGCAGGCAATCGCCTGAGCAAATCCTGCGCGCCCGCCATCGCACAACTCAGGCCATCGCACACCCTCACCGTCAAAGCGGAGGGCTGATCACCATCGTGGACCACTTCAAAGTGGTGATAAAAGGTGGCTACCTCGTAGACCTCGGCCATGGAAAGCCCCATTTCCTTGGCCAAAGCCACCAGATGGCGCTCATGCAGGCCGCGGTAGGCGTCGTTGAGTTTGTGCAGGTGTTCAATCAGCAGTTCTCGCCGATGCCCGTTTTCGGGACGTTGCCCAAGCAGGGAGCGCACTTCTGCCAGAGAGGTAACGTCCGCCTGTCGCCCCTTGAGCTTGCTTTTGACGCGAAGGCTTTGGCGCATCTGCTCGGCGCTGGCGAGAACGGTGGTGGGCTGCGAAGTGGCTTGGGTCATCGGGCAAGTATCCCGTCAGCCTGTCCGTGCGTCCAATGGAATCGCCCAATGGAGCGATTCAAAAACTAAATGAAGGCAGCTGGTTTACTGCACCAAAGGACCCGTGTGCGCTGACGCCTGAGCCAACCAGAGTGGATCCCCAGCGAGGGAAAGTGCCGCCGACAATGCCCGCGACGGCCGTGCCAGAGCGTGAGAAATCATGGCGATAGGTGTACGCACGTCAGGGTCGACCAGGGGCAAGGCCTCCAGCCCACTGTGGCTGCGCACGGTATCTACCAGGGCACCGGGAAGCACGGCACAAAGAGCGCCAGCCTGCACACTCAGCAAGAGGGTCAGCACCGAATTGCTCTCCATAGCGACCGTGGGCTGCACACCCGCCGCATGGAAAGCCGCATCCACAATGGCGCGGTTGTGCATGTCAGGTGTCAGCAGGCATTGAGGCATCTGGGCCGCTTCACGCCAATGCAAAGGCTCACCCAAGCGCAAGCCTGGCGATTTGCGTCGAGGTGTTCCACTGACTTGGCGCAGCATGAAGTAGTGCTCGGTGTACTGCGGCATCAGTTGCAAACGGCCATCACATGCGCGCAATCTGTCGCTGTAGCCCAAAGCCAGATCCAGCGACAGGTCTTCCAGCCCTTGCTCCAGCGCCACAGAACTCAGCGACAGCACGGTGGGCTGAATGCCAGGATGGCGGGTCTGCAGCATGGCAGCAAACCGGGCGGCCACCGGCATAGCAGTTGGAACCGCAGCAATGCGCAAGGCCCCCTGCGGGCGGTCTATTTCGCTGAGAAGCTCTTGCTGCAGGTTGGCATGCTCGTGCAACATGCGCTGCGCGCACGCCAGCACCCGCTCTCCTTCGGGCGTGAGCCCCACAAATGCCCGGTCACGCCTGACGATGGCCACCTTGAACTCGTCTTCCAGCGCCCGAATGGCGTTCGACAGCGCGGGTTGCGTGATGTGGCAGGCCTGAGCGGCCCGGCCAAAGTGCCGGTGCTCATTGAGTGCAACCAGATAGCGCAGGGAAGAAAGAATATTCACCGCGCACTGCCGATGTCAGGTGTCTTTTGAGATCTTGATGCTCGGGAACTTGGAAGAAAAATCCTTGTTCTTGGCCGCAATCGACACCGCCACCTTGCGCGCCACAGCTTTGTAAAGCGCAGCCACTTCGCTATCGGGGTCCGATACGACAGTAGGCTTGCCACTGTCGGCCTGCAAGCGAATTTGCATGTTCAATGGCAAAGCGCCCAGGTAGTCCATCTGGTATTCGGCAGCCATTTTCTTGCCGCCATCAGCGCCAAAAATATGCTCTACATGGCCGCATTTGCTGCACACATGCACCGCCATGTTTTCAACAATACCCAAAATGGGGACACCCACCTTTTCGAACATCTTGATGCCTTTTTTGGCATCCAGCAAGGCAATGTCTTGCGGGGTGGTCACCACCACCGCGCCGGTCATGGGCACTCGCTGGCTCAGGGTGAGTTGAATGTCTCCGGTACCCGGTGGCATGTCCACAATCAGGTAATCCAGGTCTTTCCAGTTGGTCTGGCGCAGCAACTGCTCCAGCGCCTGGGTGGCCATGGGGCCGCGCCAGATCATGGCCTCGTCCTGCGCCACCAAGAATCCAATCGACATGACCTGCACGCCATAGTTCTCCAGCGGCTCCATGGTCTGGCCATCTTCGCTTTCGGGGCGACCATCGATGCCCATCATCATGGGCACGCTGGGGCCATAAATATCGGCATCCAGAATACCCACACTGGCACCTTCGGACGCCAGCGCCAGCGCCAGGTTCACCGCGGTGGTGCTTTTGCCAACGCCCCCTTTGCCTGAGGCTACGGCCACAATGTTCTTCACCTTGGGCAGCAACGCCACACCGCGCTGCACCGCATGGGCCAGCACCTTGGTCGTGATGTTGACGGACACATTGCCCACGCCCGCCACACTTTTGGCTGCGCTGACCAATGCCTTGCGGAACTCCGGGATCTGGCTCTTGGCGGGATAACCCAGTTCCACATCAAAAGATACGTCTCCGTCCGAGACGTTCACGTTGCGTACCGCTTTGGACGTCACAAAGTCTTTGCCCGTGTTGGGATCAACCACGCCCTGCAAGGCGCTCAAAATTGCGGATTCAGTCACTGCCATTCATTTCTCCTGTTGGATGGAGTCTATCCAATACTTGCAATCCCACGGAGCTTGCAGGACATTGCAATGGATAAGGGTTTACCCGAAATTTCTGAGGTCTCGGAATGGCTTTACTGGTTTCATAATGGCCTGTATGCGCGCCCTGTCCGAGCCATTCATGAACACCGGCCTGCTGTTGACCGGCGGCGGTGCCCGGGCGGCCTACCAAGTCGGTGTGCTCGAAGCGATTGCTGACATCCGGCTGGATTGCGGGGCGGGTGATCAACCCAACCCCTTTCCCATCATTACCGGTACATCGGCCGGAGCCATCAACGCCTCAGCCCTGGCCTGCGGTGCCGACAATTTCGATGCCACGGTGCGCCTCATTGCCAAAACCTGGCGCGAGTTCCATGCCCACGATGTGTACCGTGCCGACCACTTGAGCATGTTGCGCTCAGGCGCCACCTGGATGACTCTGCTCTCGGTAGGCTGGCTGGTCGCCAAGTTTCGCCGCATCAAGCCGCGCTCCCTGTTGGACAACACACCGCTGAGTGAGCTGCTCAAACGTCTGGTTCCACTGGAACGCCTGCCTGCTCTGGTGCGCATGGGGCACATGCAGGCACTGGCCGTCACCGCTTCGAGCTACAGCTCGGGTGACCACATCACTTTTTTTGAAGGTGACAAGCGATTGATGCCCTGGATTCGCACCCAGAGGCTGGCGGTGCGCGACCGCATCACCCATGCCCATCTCTTGGCTTCCAGCGCCATACCTTTCGTTTTTCCAGCGACAGAACTGCACATCAATGGCCATAACGAATACTTCGGCGACGGCTCCATGCGGCAGTCGGCACCCATTGCACCAGCTATTCATTTAGGAGCGGAGAAGATACTGGTGGTGGGCGCTGGAAGAATGCACGAGCCCAAAAATGAGGCCCACCTGCATACTGTCTCCAGCTACCCCTCGATTGCCCAGATAGCCGGACATGCGCTGTCCAACATTTTTCTCGATGCACTGGCCGTGGATGTAGAGCGGGTGCGGCGTATCAACCAGACCATCGGCCTGGTGCCTCCGGAGGCCCGCAAAGCCAGCGCTCTGCGACCGGTAGAACTATTGGTTATTGCGCCAAGCCAGAGACTCGATTCGGTCGCCTCACGCCACATTGGCGACCTGCCGCATGCGGTGCGCACCATGTTAGGTGGCGTGGGCGTGTCGTCGGCCAAGGCCGATGTCAAGGGTGCAGCACTTGCAAGCTATCTTTTGTTTGAAGCCAGTTACACCTCTGAGCTAATGCAGCTGGGTTACGCCGATGCCCAAAAGCAGCGTGCAGAAGTGTGTGCTTTTTTCCGCTGGACCGACCCAGAGTCCGCGATGGCCCCAGCGCGGTTGCAGTCAGATGTACCGACCGAACGCCGGGTTGACCCCCTGCGCTTGCGATAGCAGCAGATGCGGACAACAGCCCATTGATGTGACGCAATGAGGCCGATCACGTTATCAACACAAAATTTTGAACAACACATGAGGGATACAACCATATGCAAACGATGAAAACCAATGCCTTTCGTA
>CAJBMJ010000552.1 GCA_903954045.1 uncultured beta proteobacterium
ATCGTTCCGCCGGCAGCATTAACAATGGCACCGCTCATCTGGCTGGTCGAAAACAGTATCTGGCCAACAAGCGTGCCGCTATTGGTGATGCCGCCGGTAATAGTGCTGTGATCGATGGCAATCGCGTCATACCCCACGCCACCCGAGATGGTTCCGCTGTTGCTGATGCTGCCGGTGATCGTTTGGTTCAGGGCCTGTATGCCGATGTTGGTACCGACGATCGCAGCGGAATTATTGATGCTGCCGGATGTCCACACCTGCCCTACTGTCTGGGCCGACGCTTGAGAGGCACCCAGACCCATCAGCGCAGCACTCACCGCCGCAACAACCGCCTTGCGTGTGGAGGACGGCTTGCCGCAAGACGCAGCGTTTTCATGGGCAACGACGTAGCCCTGGCGGGCTTCGGACCAAACGATTCTGTGGGTTTTATTCATGGCGCAACTGCAAGACTTACCAAAATGGGCAATCGTCTGAGTTTGATCAGATATCCGCTTTCACGCTCTTGCCATATCTTGCTTTTGCCTTGCATTTTTGGCATTGGCAGTTTCGATGCCAACAAACCTGACCCACCCAAAAAGCAAAGCGCCCACCGAAGTGGGCACCGTGTGTGACAGGCTTAGAAAATCAAATTTGTCGTCTGCGCATGACCACCAGCGTACCCAGCGCCAGCAAGGCAGACATGATGATCAGGCCCCACTCGCTCAAAGTAGGAATAGATGCAGGTGTGTTGGATGTGACTGCAGAAGACCACACAACAGCAACGGGTGATTGGGCAAACGATGCACCTACTCCACCGTTTTCGTTGACACAGGCATCTGCGCTACCGGCAAACGTAAGCGCAACGCCGGTGCAGTTGAGGTTATTAAAAGAAGCTGAACCCAGGAACATGTAAGAGAATTGATCGCCTACCACATGAGATCCATTTGTTCCTGACAACCATTTTGAAACCATTATCGCCACACCAGTAATATTTCCGGATGCATCAGTGGTTACGCTAAAAAAATTCGTCCGATCATCCGCATTGGCTTTGCTGTAAGTGTTGATACCATCATTAAATGAATAAGATACAACGGAAGCAGCAATATCGCCTGCCATATTTGGCGCCAATGCGGTTGGAACTGTAAATGAGCCGGACTGTTTCATTGCCGTTGTGTAGTTTGTACATGTTTCACCGCTGGGGCAACTTGTAAAATCAGCAATACTTGTGTAATTACCAACTGTTGCCGTATAAGTCACTTGGGCATTTGCTGCACCAATCATGCACCAAGCAAACAGAACTGCTAAAAACCTCTTCATAACCACCTCTCAATTGAGTTGAATTTTGTTAGAGGTATTCTGAAACGGTATGCGCTTTCACAACATTGCAGATTCTTTCATTTGGGTTGCATTTTCAGCAGCGTGGCAACGCGACACGCTAGAGCGACGCTGACGCAAACCATGCGCGGTAGACTGCGAAGCCCGTTGCCTTGCTTGGGCTGGAACTTGACGTGAACACCCTCCCTCTCATACGCCTGTTCGCATCCAACTGGCTTGCCACGCTAGCTTGTTTTTGCCTGCTGAGTGCAAGCTTTTCTGCTTTCGCACTGGAGCTGAGCGCAGCCGAACGTGAGGTCGTGAGCCGCCAAGGCCCCGTCACTTTTTGCGTAGACCCCGACTGGAAGCCCTTTGAGCATGTAGACGACAAAGGCCAGCACGCGGGCATTGCCGCAGACCTGCTGGCCCTGGTGGCGCAGCGTACCGGTTTGACCCTGCAGTTGCTGCGCACACTGGACTGGTCCGAGAGCCTGCAGGCCTCGCGTGAAGGGCGCTGCCAGTTGATGAGCCTGCTCAATCAAACGCCAGAGCGCAGTGCGTGGCTGGACTTTACCCAGCCCCTGCTAACGGATGACAACGTGCTCATCACCCGCGAAGAGCATCCGTTTATTGCCGACCTTTCGGGTTTGCAAAACCACACCATGGTGCTGCCCAAGGGCACGTCAGTAGAAGAGCGGGTGCAGCGGGACTATCCCAACATTCGCATCGTTATTACCGACACCGAGGCGCAGGCCCTGGCCATGGTGTCAGACCGCAAGGCGGACATGACCATGCGCTCGCTCATCGTGGCGGCCCACACCATCAAGCGCGAAGGCTGGTTCAACCTGAAAATTGCCGGGCAAATGCCCGCCTATGGCAACCAGCTGCGCATTGGCGTGGTGAAGGGTCTGCCAGAGCTGCGCCTGGTGTTAGACAAAGGCGTGGCCAGCATCACCCCGGTAGAGCGCCAGCAAATCATTGACCGGCACATCACCATTCAGGCCACCACACAGGCGGACTACGCCTTGGTCTTACAGGTAGGAACGGTGATGGCGCTGCTGGTGCTGACCAGCCTGTATTGGTTGCGCAAGCTCAATAAAGTAAACGCGGCGCTCAAGGCCAGTGAAACTTCGCTGTTGCAGGTGCAGCGCATTGCGGGCCTGGGCAGCTATGAGATGGACATAGACACTGCCACTCGGGTCAACTCCGCTATTTTTGACGAGGTGTTTGGCATGCCACCGCCGCAAACGCGCCAGCGTGCGGGATGGAAGCAATTGATCCACCCCGACGACCACGCCAATGTGCTGGAGCACTTTCGCGCAACAATGGCCGGGCAGGTGCCAGCCTTTGACATGGTCTACCGCATCGTGCGCCACTCGGATGGCGCAGAGCGCTGGATTCATAACCTGGGCCGCGTGAACTTCAATGCCCTTGGCAAGGCAACCACCTTCACTGGCACCATTCAGGACATTACCGAGCGCAAGCACCTGGAGTTGCAATTGCTGCAGGCCACGGCGCTGGCCGAGCAAACGGCGGAGCAGCAGCGGCACTTTATTGCCATGCTCTCGCACCAGGTGCGAACCCCGCTCACGGTGCTGGACACGGCGGCACAGGTGCTGCGCCAGCGTCTGGCAGACCACCCCGAACTCTGGGCCGTGGCGAACCGCTTGCACCGAGGGGCTATGCGCCTTTCCAACTTTTTTGACAACTGTCTGACTTCAGACCGCATCGGCACGGAAGACTTCACGGTGAAGCCCCGCTCAGTGAGCGCGCAGGAGCTTGGCCGCTGGGTGCGGGAGGGGGCCGAGCTGTTGTCGGGCGAACACCGCTTTGCGCTGAATGTGGCGCCAGATGTGCCCGACCTTCACGGTGACCCCGCGTTGCTGCGGATCATGCTGATCAACCTGCTTTCTAACGCGCTGAAGTATTCGCCCCCAGAAACCACGGTGACCTTGCTGATTGGCCATATGGGCCCGAAGTGCCACATGGAAATGCAAGACCAGGGGCCGGGCATTGCCGCCGACGAGATGGAGGCCATTTTTCAAAAATACAAGCGGGGCCGTGCCACACAGGGTACCGACGGCGCAGGCCTGGGGCTGACGCTGGTACAGCGCATTGCGCAGTTGCACCGGGGCCATGTACATGCCTACAACCGGGCCGAGGGCGGAGCCGCTTTTGTGGTTGAAATTCCTTTTGGCACTGCCGAATGCAAGAACTTGCAAGAAACAGACAGGTCGTGAAATAGGTTTCACTGGCACACTCTGCGGCCATGACACGCCAAGCCCGCATTGCCCTTGTAGAAGACGAAGACGATATTCGTCTGAGCGTGGAAGACTACCTGACCCACGCGGGCTACCGGGTATGGGGAGTTGGCAGCGCAGAAGACTTTTACCGGCGTTTTGCCGCAGAACCGGTGGATGTGGTGGTGCTGGACATAGGCCTGCCAGGTGAAGACGGCCTGGGGGTTGCCGAGCTGCTAAAGGCCAACCCATCGGTGGCGGTGATCATTTTGAGCGCACGTGATGCCCTGGACGAGCGCCTCTCTGGTCTGCGAGCCGGCGCCGACCGCTACCTGGTTAAACCCGTTAATCTGGAAGAGCTGACTGCCAACATCGAGGTGGTGGTGCGTCGCCTGGGCACCCACCCGGAGCAACCCATGCTGGATCTGCCGCGCCCCGTGCAACAGCAAAGCAGCAGAAGCTGGAGCTTGAACACGCAGGGCTGGGTCCTGATGGCCCCCAGTGGCAAGGCGCTCAAGCTCACGGCGCGTGAATTTGCACTGCTGTACCGCCTGATCAGCCTGAACGGGCAGGCAGTGCCCAAGAAGCAGCTCGGTGACGAGATTTTTGGCCAGCGCGTGGCCAATTCGGCAGACCGCTTGAATGTGCTGGTGACGCGTCTGCGCAAGAAAGCCACAGAAGAACTGGGTGAGCCCCTGCCCGTGAAGACCGCGCACCAGATTGGATACGCATTTACGGCGAATGCCTTGCTGGCTTGACCTTGTTGGGTGAACGGTAGGCTCCAAATAAGATACGGTAAAATGCCGTATCTATTTGGAGAATGCCATGACATCCGTTGCCCGGTTTGATCTCAAGCTGGATGCTGAAGACAAAGAGCTTCTGTCCCGCGCTGCGAGCCTGATGGGTACCAGCATGGCGGGCTTTGTCCGCAGCGCAGCCAAAGAAAAAGCACAGTCCCTGCTGGAGCAGGAGGCACGCATCGCCCTGACCCAACGCGATTTTTTGGCCTTTAACCTGGCGATCAACGGCGCATTCAGCCCCAACCCGGCGTTGCAGGCTGCGCTGGCCGCTGCGGCCAAGGTCAAGCGTGCTTGAGGAGCAGGTTTTTGATGCCAGGCTGCACGATCGTGCATCCTTTCATTGTGGTGTTCAGGCGCTGGATGAATACTTGCACAAATATGCGGCGCAGCAGAATGCAAAGGGCCTGAGCACCGTTTTTGTTGTGGTGGATGATGCAGCGCCGAGCAAGATTCTGGGGTTCTACACCCTCAGCGCGGCGCAAGTTGCCGCACAACAACTCAGCAAAACGGAAAGCAAAAAGCTGCCCCGCTATCCCGTTCCCTGTTTTCGCATGGGGCGCCTGGCTCGGGCTAAAGAAGCCCGGGGGGCCGGGTTGGGCGAGATTCTGATGGGTTGTGCGGTTGAAAGGTGTCTGCGCGCCCGCAGCCTGGTGGGTGCCTACGCACTACTGGTAGACGCCAAAGATGAAAAAAACAAAGCGTTTTACGAGCGCTACGGCTTCATCGCTTGTATCGATGCGCCCTTGACCCTCTATTTGCCACTTGGTCGCGTTTGATTGCGACTTTTTGTTACTACTTTGCAATAAAGTCGCGACTTTTTTGCAAAGTTCTTTAATTTAGTCGCAAAATAGCGGTATGAAACGCTATCTTGATGACCGTGTGCGTGCAGATTTGAGCCGCAAAATGGTGTTCCTGACTGGCCCCCGCCAAGTGGGTAAAACCACCCTGAGCCGCCAATTGCTGGAACAGCAGGGTGGGCAATACCTGAATTACGACGTCCCGGCCGACCGGGCGCTGATTGTTCACCAGCGCTGGAGTCCGCAGGCACCGTTGCTGGTGCTGGACGAAATCCACAAGATGCCCCACTGGAAGACCTGGCTTAAAGGAACGTACGACGGCAAGCCTGCCCAACAGCAGCTGCTGGTGACTGGCAGCGCCCGCATGGACACATTCCGACAAGGTGGCGAGTCTTTGGCAGGGCGTTTTTTCGGATTGCGGCTGCACCCGATTTCGGTGCGCGAATGGTGCGAGCAAACCGGTGCCACGCCCGAAGCAGCGCTGACCCATTTACTGGAGCGCGGTGGCTTTCCCGAGCCGTGCATGGCGCCAGACAACGAACAGGCCGAACGCTGGCGAAGGCAGTATTTTGATGGGCTAGTGCGCAACGACGTGTTGGAGTTTTCGCGCGTGCAAGAGGTCAACGCCATCCGGCTGTTTGCCCAGATGCTGCGCTCACGCGTGGGCTCGCCACTGTCGCTGGCCAGCTTGGCACGCGATCTGGCGGTATCGCCTGTCACGCTGAAAAAGTACCTCGATATTCTGGAAGCGCTTTACATCGTTTTCGTAGTGCGGCCTTACCACGACAACATTGCCCGCTCGGTATTGCAGTCACCCAAGGTGTACTTTTATGACACCGGTCTGGTCGAGGGCGATGAGGGTCTGCGTTTTGAAAACCTGGTAGCCACGGCCTTGCTCAAGCATGTGCAATGGCAACACGATGTGCAGGGCAAAGAAGCCGCGCTGCACTACATTCGCACCAAAGATGGGGCCGAAGTGGACTTTGCCCTGAGCGACAAAGGCCAGCTGACGCACCTGGTGGAATGCAAACTGTCTGACGAAAAACCCCACCGGGCCTTGCAGCGCTTTGCGCAAGAAAAAGCACCCTTGCAGGCTGTGCAAGTGGTGCGCAATGCCCGGCACAGCTACACCCTGGGTGACATTCAGATCACCCCAGGGCCCACCTACTTGATGGGTCTGCTGGCCTGAACGCAAGCGCTACTTGTAAATCTTTTTCAGCAAGCCGATCAGCGTTTTACGCTCTTCAACACTAAGCTTTGGCGTACTGTCAATTTCCAGCTGAGATGCGGTTTTTTCGGCCTCCTTCATCAGGACTTTGCCCGCATCTGTGAGATGCAAGCCCATGGCGCGGCCATCGTTGGGGTGGGGCATGCGCTGAATCCAGCCATTTTTTTCCAGCGTATTGACCATGCCTACCAGGTTGGGGGCCAGCAAGCCCAGGGCAGAACACAACTGGCGGGAGGTGATGCCGGGGTTGTGGCCAATGAGGGACATCACCGAAAAATCTACCGGCCGCAGACCGTATTCGGCCATGCGCTCCAAAAACACACCAATGATGGACAGCGCGGCACGCCGGGCGTTGTAGCCCAGCAGTGTTTCCAAATACCGCGTGTTGATTTTTTCAACAAAGGGAACAGGGTCTTTGTCTGCCATAGTGCGTTAGCCCAGACGCGCCTTGATGATGGCCACGCGCATGTCGAACTCGGGCAATACCCAATTCTGAAGCGCTTGCGCTGGTGCTGTCCAACGTGCGGATGCGGCGGGTGGTGTGGAAGCAGATATCTTTAACCAGGCCCAGTGCATCAATGCCATCAGAACGGCGCGCAGCACATCTTCGGCCACCCAGAAGGGCGGCTCTGGCTGGTCTTTGCTGGCCGCAGCCAATGCAGGAATAAGCGCACCCAGGCTGTCCACCTGCGTGCGCAAGTGGGAGTGCGGCACCCCTTGCGCCTGCAACTCGGCACACAGGTCTTGCAGCATGGCGGCGAGGCCCGCGCCGCCGTCTGGAAGCAGTTTGCGCACCACCAGATCAATGGCCTGGATTTCGTTGGTGCCTTCGTAGATCATGGCGACACGGGCGTCACGCAGCACCTGCTCAATGCCCCACTCACGCACGTAGCCGTGGCCCCCAAACACCTGCAGGCAATCACTGCCACCGTGGAAAGCCTGGTGGGTAAAGGCGGCCTTGATGACAGGTGTGACCAAGCTGCACCAGCGCTGCGCTGCCTCGCGGCGCTCTGCATCGGGGTGGTGCTTGAGAAGGTCCAGCTCCAGCGCGGTGCGGTAGGCCAGCACGCGGCCGCCATCAATCCAGGCACGCTGGGTATTCAAAATTCTCTGCATGGCCGGATGCTCGGCGATCAGGTCTGCCTCTGCGGCAGTCTTGCCTCGCCCCGGTGCGCGCATCTGACGGCGTTCTTTCGAATAAGCGTCTGCCTTTTGCCACGCGGCATCGAGCAATCCCACACCCTGCAAGGCCACATGCAATCGAGCAGCATTCATCATCACAAACATAGCGCCCAGGCCCTTGCCTGGCTCACCCACGATCTTGCCGCAAGCTTCGTCAAAACGCATCACACAGGTAGGACTGCCGTGCAGGCCCATTTTTTCTTCTATGCGTTCGCAATGCACCGCACTGCGGCTACCGTCCGGGTAGAACTTGGGCACCAAAAACAGCGACAAGCCTTTGGGTCCGGGCGGGGCATCGGGCAAGCGGGCCAGAACCAGGTGAACGATGTTGTCGGTCAGGTCGTGCTCGCCGCCTGAGATAAAAATCTTGGTGCCGCTGATCAGGTAGGTGCCATCCGCCTGTGGCACTGCCTTGGTGCGGGCCAGGCCCAAGTCGCTGCCAGCATGGGGTTCAGTCAGGCACATGGTCGCCAACCATTCGCCGGTAGCTACTTTCTGCAGGTAAAGCGATTTCAGCTCGTTGCTCGCGTGGTGCTTGATGCACTCGTAGGCGCCGTGCAGCAAACCCGGTGCCATGGTCCAGCCGTGGTTGGCAGCACTCAGGTTTTCATAAAGCACGGCCTCCAGCACAGCAGGCAGACCTTGCCCACCGTCCTCAGAAGCTGCAGCCAGTGCGGGCCAACCCGCTTGCCAGAAGGCCTGGTAAGCCTCCCGAAAACCGGGTGGGGTGGTGACCTTGCCCGCATCAAAACGACAACCGATTTCATCGCCATCACGGTTGAGCGGGGCAATGACTTGGCCCACAAACTTGCCCGCCTCTTCCAGCACCTGCTGCATCAGGTCTGCATCGGTGTCTGCGAAAGGTGCAAGCGCCTGGAGTGCTTGGGGAGCACCCAGCACGTTGGAGATCAGGTGAAAGGTGTCCGAAGTATCAGGTTGGTAGTGCATGGCGAAACTCTGGGGCAATCAGGCGGCTTTTTTCTTGGCGGCACCCAGGTAGGTGTCAATCACACGGGGGTCGGTGGCCAGCTCTCTGGCGGGGCCGTGCAAGGCAATCTCGCCCATCTCCAGCACATAGCCATAGTCGGCGGCTTCCAGCGCTGCACGGGCATTTTGCTCTACGAGCAGCGTTGTAACGCCGGTTTTGCGCAGCGCATCAATGGTCTGGAAGATTTCTTTAACGACCAGTGGTGCCAGACCCAAGCTAGGCTCATCCAGCATCAGCAAGGTGGGGCGGGACATCATGGCGCGGCCCACTGCCAGCATCTGGCGCTCACCGCCCGACAAGGTGCCTGCTGCCTGCGTGCGGCGCTCTTTCAGGCGGGGGAAAAGCTGAAACACCACATCGAGCTGTTCGCGCCACTGGGTGTTGCCCTTGCGCACTTGCCGGAACGCTCCCAGCTCGAGGTTGTCCAGAACAGGCATGGTGCTAAACAACTCCCGCTTCTCGGGCACTAAAGCAATGCCCAGCATCACGCGCTCTTCGAGGGTAAGCTGGTCAATGGCGCGCCCCTCAAATTCAATGCTGCCGCGTGCAGGCAGCACGCCCATCAGGGCATTGAGAAAAGTGGATTTGCCCGCACCGTTGGGGCCGATCACCGTGATCACGCTGCCCTTGGGTGCATGCATATCAATGGAGTGCAACACCTCGGCACGGCCGTAGCCTGCTTTGAGGCCTTTGACAGATAAAACGCTTTCGCTCATGGCGGGGCCTTTTCTTTAATGTTCCATGCCCAGATACGCAGCGCGCACCTTGGGACTTTGTTGGACTTCTTCCGGGGTGCCATCCATCAGCTTGGTACCGAACTCCATCACCACAATGTGGTCTGTTACGTCCATCACCAGGTCCATATCGTGCTCCACCAGCAGGATGCTCATGCCCTCGGACTGCAATTGACGCAGCACCTGGATCAAAGCCTGTTTTTCTTTGTGGCGCAAACCAGCGGCTGGCTCGTCCAACAACAACAAGGCCGGGTCGCTGCACAGGGCGCGGGCGATTTCCAGCAGGCGTTGTGGGCCCATGGCCAGATTGCCAGCCAGTTCGTGCATGGCGTGCCCCATGCCAATTCGCTCCAGTTGTCGGGCTGCTTCTCGCATGAGGCACTGCTCCTCGGCACGGTCCAGCCGAAGCATGGATTTCACGGCATTGTCATGGCCGCGCAACTGAGCGCCCAAGGCCACGTTCTCCAGCACAGTCATTTCCGGAATCATCTTCACATGCTGGAACGTACGGCTCATGCCGCGACGTGCGATTTCACGCGAGGGCAAGCCGCTGATGACTTCGCCGCGGAACTTCACCGAGCCTGAAGTCAGGCCCAGCACGCCTGTCACCAGGTTGAAGGTGGTTGATTTGCCAGCGCCGTTGGGGCCAATCAGACCGACGATTTGTCCGGCCTGGATGGAGAAATTGATGTCGTTCACCGCCACCAGCCCGCCAAACTGTTTGCGGATATTGGTGACTTCAAGAACCACATCGCCTTTGGCAGGCTTGGTTCGCTCTGGCAGTACCGGAGCGCTGTGCCAGTCTTCCTTGCGGGCCGGTTTGGGCAGGTATTTACCCACCAGAGACCACATGCCGTCAGGCAGATATTTGAGTACCAGCACTAGCACGATGCCAAACACAATGACTTCATAGCTACCACTGGTGCCAATGAGCTTGGGCAAGAGTACCTGCAACCAGTCTTCCAGCAGTTTGGTGGCCACGGCACCCCCAATGGCGCCCCACACAAAACCGGCACCCCCCAGCACGACCATGAACATGTACTCAATACCCATCTTCAGTCCGAAGGGGGAGGGGTTGACGCTGTGTTGGAAGTGGGCCAGCAACCAGCCGGAGATACTGGCAAACACGGCTGCAATCAGGAAAATGCCGACCTTGTGCTGCAGCGTATCCACTCCCATGGCTTCCGCCATCAGAACACTGGAACGCATGGCGCGGATGGCCCGACCGGTGCGGGAGTCCAGCAAATTGAGCAATGCAAACGCCGCCAGCAGCACCACACTCCAGGCCAGCACAAAGAAGCTGCGTCCGGAGCTGATTTCCCAGCCGAACAGGGTCAGGGCCGGGATGCTCAGAATGCCGTCGTACTTGCCTAGTGCATCCATGTTGCCCATAAGGTAGTACAGCGATAAAGCCCAGGCTATCGTGGCCAGCGGCAGGTAGTGCCCCGACATGCGCAGCGTAATCCAGCCCACCAGCAGCGCACTTACGATGGTGAGGCCAATTCCAACAAACAGGGTGAGCCAGGGAGACCAGCCCATCTGGGTAGTGAGGTAGGCGGTGGTGTAGGCCCCAATGCCCACAAATGCTGCCTGGCCAAAGGAGGTCAAGCCACCAATGCCGGTGAGCAACACCAGGCCCAAAACGACCAGGCTGTACAGCGCAATGTAGTTGAGCTGTGCAATCCAGAATTCAGGAACCGGCGACACTGCATACAGCAGCATGAAGGCAAATACCGCTACCCGTTGTATGCGTGCGTTGTGCACCCAGTGAGAGAGTTGTTGTGTGAAATTCATATCAATGCTCCTCGTCGTGGCCGCCCGCCACTGAACGCCACAAGAGGATGGGCAGCACCAGTGAAAACACGATGACTTCCTTGAAAGCACTGGCCCAGAACGAAGCAAAGGCTTCCACGGTGCCCACAAAGAGAGCGCCGACCATGGCCACCGGATAGCTGGAAAGCCCGGCAATCACAGCGGCCACAAAACCCTTGAGACCAATCAGGAAACCGGAGTCATAAAAAACGGTGGTGGTCGGGCCAATGAGCAAGCCAGACAGGGCGCCGATAAGTGCTGCCATCAAAAAGGTGAGCTGCCCCGCGCTGTTGCTCGAGATACCCATGAGCCGTGCACCCAAGCGGTTGACTGCAGTGGCACGCAAGGCCTTGCCATAGAGCGAGCGCTCGAAAAAGAGCCATAACAGCACAATGAGTGCGATGGTTGTTGCAAAGATGATCAGTGTCTGGCCGGAAAAACTGACCGGGCCCAAGGGCAGTCGCAGATCCCAGAATGAGGGATTGCGAAATCCCTCCGCACCGAAGAACAGCAGACCAAGGCCGGTCATGGCGAAGTGCACCCCCACCGACACAATCAACAAGACCAGCGGCGTGGCGGCTTCCAGCGACTGATAAGCCACGCGGTAGACCAGCGGTCCAAAGGCAGTGACTACCGCCACGCTCAACACGGCTTGAATGGCGAGGTGAAAGTTTTGCGGAGCCGCCCACACAGTGACACCGGCTATAACGAGTGGCGGCAGAACCATCTTCAGGCTGGATTTCACGGCTCTGGACACATCATGCTGGTGTTGCCACTGGGTGAAGGCTTCCATCAAGCCTGCCACGGTGGCCAGAATCATCAACAGCCAGGCTGTGCCTGGCACCTGACCGGTCTGAAGAATTGCCAAGGTGAGTGCGCCATACGCCACGAACTCGCCCTGCGGAATAAAGATGACGCGTGTGACGGCAAACACCAGTACCGTCGCCAACCCAAGCAGGGCATAGATGGCGCCGTTGGTCAACCCGTCCAGCAAGAGGATGCTGGCAATCGATGCGTCCATGGGAGAACCTCAATAAAACGAAGAAAAAGGAAACCCTGCCGATTCACTTTATGTGAGTGAACCGGTTCAGGCAGCAAAAACATCCGCACTTCACCCTTTGCAGACCTGCCCGGCAGGCCTGCAAAGGACAAAGGCTTATTGCTCGATCTGGAAGTCGCCGTTAACCACCTTGACGACCACACCGGTATCCATGGTGTATCCCCAGTGGTCGTCCTTGGTCCAGTTCAAAGTGCCGTGGGCGACCACCGTGCGACCCATGGTTTCCAGGGCATCTTTCAATGCAGCGCGGAATTCGGGGGTGCCGGGCTTGGCCTTTTTGAGCGCTATGGGTACTGCTTTCTCCAGCACAACCGGGACGTCATAGGCGTGACCGCCGAACTGGTTGTGCGTGTCTTTGCCATAAGCATTGCCGTACTTCACCATGTAGTCCATGGCCAGCTTCTTGGATGGATGGCTTTCAGGCAACTGCTCCGGCGCGATGACCGGGCCTGAAACGATGTAAGTTCCTTCAACGGCTTTGCCACCGACACGGGGCAGGTCTTTGGTAGCAGCGGCGTGGGTTTGATAAATCTTGCCCTTGAAGCCGCGGTCAATGATGCCCAGTTGGGGCATAGCCGCACCAGAACCGGAAGCCACGACCAGCATCGCGTCAGGGTTGGCAGCTACCAGCTTCAGGGCCTGCGCAGTCACGCTGGTGTCAGCGCGGGCAAAGCGCTCAGTAGCAACAATTTTGATGCCCGCTTTTTCACCTTCGGAAGTGAAAGCCTTGAGCCATTGCTCGCCATAGGCATCGGTGTAGCCCAGGAAGCCTACGGTTTTGACGCCCATTTTCTTCATGTGATTGACCATCGCAAAGGCCATCACATCGTTGGACTGGGGCAGACGGAAAGACCAGGCATCTTTGCCGGGTGGCAGACCAATGGGGGTGGCAGCCAGTTGTACTGTCTTGGACTCCAGCGCAACGTCGGCCATGGCAATGCCAACCGGGGTAGCAGCTGAACCCACAATGACATCAACCTTGTCTTCTGTTACGAAGCGGCGGGCATTCTTTACCCCATTGGTGGGGTCAGTTGCATCGTCCAGAACAATGACTCTGACCTTTTCACCACCAATGGTGGTGGGCCAGAGCTTAATCTGGTTGTTCATGGGGATGCCCAAGCCCGATGCGGGGCCTGTCAGGGGCAAGCTGACACCAATAGTGAGGTCAGCCAGCGCGGTACCGGATACGGCAAGCGTAGCGGCTGCAGCAACGAGGGATTTAGCGAGTTTCATGCAATGTCTCCTTGGAATGGTTGGAACGGGAAATGGGATTAAATCAATGTCGACGGGAAATACAAGCCGCAATTACGAGCACAAGGCCTTGATGTCTTCAGGAACCGGGATCGATTTGATGCGGTCCGGGTCATCAGGGTGTTTGATGCAGAAGGCCCGGATTTCGGTGCCTTCGCACAGCACGGTGTCACCGCGCTTGACCACGTGCTTGTGCACGATCACTTTCTCGCGCCACTCTTCTACGCTGGTGTGCACCTGGATGCGCTCGCCGTAGGTGGCCGGTCGGATGAACTTGGTGTGAATTTCCAGCAGGGGTGTACCGATGATGCCGCGCGTCTTGACCAGTTCGCGCCAGGGCGGCACACCGCACTTCACAAAAAAGTTCAGGGATGACGCATCCATCCACTTGGAGAAATTGGGGAAGAACACGATGCCTGCGGGGTCGCAGTCCCCAAACATCACTTCCACTTCATAAACAACGGTTTTGCTCATAAATCGCTTTCAGCGTGGTGCCATGCGCAATGCGCCGTCCAGACGAATCACCTCGCCGTTGAGATGCCCGTTGGTAACGATGTGTGCAGCCAGTTGTGCAAACTCTTCGGGCTTGCCCAGCCGTTGCGGAAAGGGAATGCTGGCCGCCAAAGACTGTTGTATCGGCTCGGGCAGGGTTCTCAAGAGCGGGGTCGCAAACAGGCCGGGTGCAATGGTGCACACACGAATGCCATGCTGTGCCAGATCTCGCGCCATGGGCAGGGTCATGCCTGCTACACCGGCTTTGGACGCACTGTAGGCCTGTTGACCCACTTGACCATCAAAGGCAGCCACCGATGCGGTGAACACCATGGCACCACGCTCGCCGTCTTCCATGGGCGTGAGCTTGGCGCATGCGGCAGAAAACAGACGGGCGACGTTGTAGGTGCCAATCAGGTTCACATTGACCACCTTGACAAAGTCTTCCAGCGGCGCGGCGTTGCCATCTTTACCGACGACCCGTTTAGCGCTGCCAATGCCAGCGATCTGCATCAGGATGCGGGCCGGTCCATGGACTGCGCTCGCCTGATCGATGGCGCTTTGCACACTCTCCGGGCTGGTGACATCGCAATGCAGCGCAATGCCACCAATCTCGGCGGCCACTTTTTCGGCACCAGCCAGGTTCACGTCCAGAATGGCGACCTTGGCGCCCAGACGCGCCAATTCCCGCGCGGTGGCTTCGCCCAAACCGGAACCACCGCCCGTGACCAATGCTGCTTGACCTTGTATGTTCATGGTGTGACTTTCTATTTGCTATGAATTCAGTAGCTGATTGCGCAATATTGACGAGGGCTGGTAGGCAAATAGGCTCGAAGTATGAGAGGCAGAGCGCTTTGCTCCGTGTCCCCCGCCCGCTATGCGGGCTCCTCCTTTACCTGCGCAAAACACTCTGCCTCCCATACTTCAGGTCTCTCAAACGCCGTTCGGGTTTTCCAGCAGCAGCGCAATGCCTTGGCCACCACCGATACACGCCGACGCGATACCGTAACGCATACCGGAACGCTGCAGCTCGCGCGCCAACGTGATCGTCAATCGCACGCCAGTGGTTGCCAGCGGATGCCCCAGTGCGATGGCGCCGCCATTGACGTTGAGCTTGCTCATGTCCAGGCCCAGATCACGACCTACTGCCAGTGTCTGGGCGCCTTGTGCTTCGTTGATCTCGAAGCGGCCAATCTGGTCCAGCGTCAAACCGGTGCGCGCCAGCAACAAACGGATGGCGGGAGCGGGACCAATGCCCATGATTTCGGGTGGCACGCCGACCACCGCACCAGCAACCACACGGGCCAGCGCTTTCCTGCCGTTGGCTGCAGCCCAGGTCTTGGCGTAAGCGCCAGAGGCCACCACGGCTGCTGCGGCTGCATCAACCAGCGCCGCGCTGTTACCGCCGGTCTGCACGCCGCCTTCGTACACGGGCTTGAGCTTGGCCAGTACTTCCACGGGGGAAATGCGCGCATGGGTGTCTTCAGACACTTGCGTGACCTTGCCTTGTAGCTTGATGCCCCGCGACTTGTAGCCTTCGAGGTCAAATTTCTCGGTCACCACAGGCGCGATTTCACCGGCATGAAAACCGGCTTGCTGCGCCGCCACGGCCTTGGCAAAGGAATCTGAGGCGAACTGGTC
>CAJBMJ010000553.1 GCA_903954045.1 uncultured beta proteobacterium
ATTGGCCAACGCCTGTTCGGGTGCGCTGCTGCCCATCGTGAAATTGCCCGCAGGCACCACCACCATCTCAGGGCAGTCCGCGCAGTCCTTGAAAGCATCGCCAGGGCGCAACTCAGCTTGCGCCGGCGCACCCGTAAGCGCAAAGGCGCTTAGCACGAGGCACATCCATTGGCGTTTGTTAAATAGTTGCTGGATTGGCATATTGGGCTTTCTGATTATTAACACCAACCCACAGTCGTCAACACCGCAGAAATGGCCATGTGCGGAGTTCGTGACTGGAAAACCTCATGGTTTTTCCAAAGAACTGTAATTCCAATTTTTACATAGTTGACTTTGTTGATAGTTAGAAACATGGCGTGGTCTTTAACGGCAGGGCGCATGCACATGTTTCAACTGATCGGTAGCGAGGGATGAACCGATGGTCAGTCTATCGGTCAAGGTTGCATTTGCATATCCTGCAAATGCACTATACGGACCCTGTCCTTGGTTGATTTTGTCTGCTGCCTGTGCGCTACACCCGCGCTGCAGTAGGCTTTCTTCGCATCCCAAGCCCGCACGCTTGCGAGACGTTTCAATGGAATCAAATGCGCCTTTAGCGCTCGTCCAGCTTGCGCTACCAGCTATCGTTTTCATAGCTTGTTAAAGTTTTGTTTCTTGGGAGTAACCACTGCCTTGCCGCGAATTTGTTGCCAAAGAGTTCAGGCCAAGGCTTCCTCTGCCATAGACCAACCGAATTCCTCCAGCAAAACACGCATGGCATCATCACCCGGGTCAGTCTGGAGGTACGCGCAGGCAAAGGGGCGCTTTGACGCCCACGGGGACCAGACGCTCGATGGCTGCAATGGTGGCTTCCGAGCGATACCCGGTTTGGTTAAGCGCTTGCTTTTATCAAGCCAGAAAACGTTTTTAAACCCTGCGCAAAAAGGGTGTCGGCGCATTCCTGCGTTGTCTTGCTTGGGTTGCGAAGGTTGCCCTGCATGCGCATGAAAGCCGAAACGACATTGTCAGGTGAGTTAGACATCATGCGACACAAAAACGTGTCTGGATTCTCCACGGCCAACCCGGCCTGCGCCAATTCCTTGCGATTGAAGTCTTTGAGGTTCCAGGTGATGACGGACACGACATTCACCCCCGATTGTTTGCGTGCCGTAACCGCCGCCGCAGCAACATGACGATCTTTGGCATCGGTCTTGGGAAAAAGACCCTCATGCTGGCGATACCGGCTGATCAAGGCATCCCCTGCGGCACGGTTCATCAACTGGGCGACTTTTTCAAGTTCACTTCGGGGTATACCGTAATCGCGTGCAACGTTGCGCATCCACTCGTCATGGATTTGGTTTGTCCAGTGGGCGCGAATCGTACCCCCGGCTGCAAGCCACATAAAGAGGTCGCGTTGTGCCGCAGGATAAAGGACGCAAGCGTCCAGCACGACAACTGGAGTCATGCTCAAAGCCCAAGTCCGAGGTGTTGGGAAAGCGCCGCGAGTTCCTTAAGGGCGGCTTCACGTTGGGCATCACGGGTACGTTTGTATTTGAGGACGCTGGCACGTGCAACACGACGATGGCGCCCGACCTTTGGTAAGGGCGGGATTTCTCCACGGTCAAGCAATTTGACCAGGTGTGGGCGAGAGACGTTCAGCAAGTCTGCTGCCTCTTGTGTGGTGATCGCTTCGTCGTCTTCAATGACCCGAACCTGTTTGCCAGCCAGAAGCATGACTGTCGTACGTTCAATAACACCGGTCAGTGACTCGGCAAAGTCCATCAAGATTTCTGGTGATGTACCCGCTGGTGCCTCACGACGCAGGACGGACATGACCGAACGCGCCGATCTCTCACAAACTCCGCGCAGTGCAGGGTCAAAGCCTTGCGGTGAAGGAATGGCAGTGAAAGAGCGCACTGAGAGTCTCCTGGAGATAACTTGTATGTTTCGATTATATGTAATTAATCGAAACTTGTTAAGTGTCAAAATTTGTCTGATTGTGAGAAAAATCGATTATCAGTCATTCAACCCATTCAGAAGATCAAGCATCTGTCGCCCGTCAAAACCGCCACCGGCTGCGACCTTGTCCAATTGCGCGTCGCTCAAGCAGTCGTCATTGGCCGCCTTGCTTTCCAGTTGCAAGGCGACATCTGCAGTCGTAAAGCGGTAGCCACTTTCCTGACCCAATTGCACGCACAGTTGGATAAAACTCGTCTGGTCTTTGGCACGTTGAAGCCGGTCTCGCAAAGCAGCATCCTGGGCGGCGTGGCGACCAAACTGACGCAATTGCGTCACCCCGCCTTCGTTGTGCACGGCCGCCAGCTTGTTGGTTAATTCCGTGGTGAAGCCATCGTCCAAAACAAGGGCTTCGTGCTGGCGGTTGAGCGCCTGCATGGCAAACGCCAGTGTGGCCATTTCACCCATCGCAAGGCGACACGCATCGCAGCCTGCAACATGGGCATACATCACAGCAACTTCAGTGCCGCTCAGGTCGCAGTCCAACCCACGGCTGAGCAACAGCGTGGTTTCCTCGCAGCTTGGGGCAGTATGGGTATCGGTAAATTTCATGGCGAAGCAGTCTTCATGCGCCTTAGTAACAGTTCGACCCAAAAGGTTGCAATGTGCACAGTATTCTTCAAAAAAAGCCTTTTTGTGTCAGCTCACAGCGCAACCACTGGCGCGCACGGCTCATCCCGCTTTTGACCGTGCCCAGAGGGATTTTGAGAAGTTGCGCAACGTCTTCGTAGCTATGCCCGTCCAGGCTGATCAGCTGAATGTATTTGCGCATGTCGGCAGGCATGGCATCAATGGCGCAGGCCAGCAAGCCCAGCGACGCTTTTTGTTGGTAATGGTGCGCGGGGTTGCTCATGGAGTTGGGTAGATTGGCCATAGTCTCTTCGTTGAATTCGACATGGGTGCATTTCGATGCACGTCTGGCGTCGTTGTAAGAAAGATTCAACGCAATGCCGGTCAGCCAGGTGGAAAACCGCGCCGCACCATTGAACGTTGCGAGGCAACGAAAAGCTTGCAGCAGCGCCTCTTGCGTCAGATCACG
>CAJBMJ010000554.1 GCA_903954045.1 uncultured beta proteobacterium
ATACGCGGTCAGAACTTCCACCGTTTGTTCGGCACTTTGCTTCTCCGATAGTGTGGTGAAGTTGGCCAGATCGGTGAACATCAGGGTGACCTCGCGCACTTCTCCGCCCAGGCGCATGAGCTCTGGCTGTGCGATCAGGCGTCTGACCACTTCAGGCGGCACATACTGCGCAAACATGGCCCGTGTCTGTTGGGCTCTGCGGCTGGTGCGCAGATATTCCCCAATTGCTTCGGCCCCGTGCATGGCGGCTATGGCTGCAATTGGCATGAGTGTGGGCATCCATAGCAGGCGCCAGGTAAATAGCCACCACGATGCCATAACCGTACACACCACCAGCCCAAACACCAGATACAGTACCTTCATCGGACGCCATTGGTTGGCCACAAAACTGATCAACAGTAGGCATGACACCATCCATCCCAGGCTCCAGGCCGCAGGGGCGCTGCGCAATCCCTGCCCCGTGAGATGGTTGTCCATCAAAGTGGCCTGCAGTTCCACGCCTGGAATCATCCGCTCTTCGCCTAGCATGGCAAATGGCGAATGAAAAAGGTCTGGACCGACGGATTTCAGCTCTGTGGCGGTGACGGTTGATCGACCCACCAGAACAATTTTGTCTTTAAAGTAACCCGCAGGTAGCATTCCGGGCACGATAGCCAGGTAATAAGAGCGAGTGTCAAACGTTTTATGCGGACCAAGATAGTTAATGAATTCCGGTGCCACTTCTGGAATTTTCAAATCTGGTTGCACCAGTCTTGCAAGCTGCCGCGAAAAACTGTTGTTCTGATTTGCAAAACGCCGCACCACAAAGTCATCGTCGGGGTCTACCCCGGCATCGCCCGCTACGGCGCCAGCTGTCAACAGCCGATCCATTGGAGGCACCTCTGTCCACAGCGTAGCGTTGGAGCTTTCCACTTTATCCCGTGCCGATGCCAGCACCACCGGGGCAGCCCGGCGGATGGCCTTTTCGAGCGCTGCATCTTCTGCTTCGCTGGAGGGATCAGCGAAAACAATGTCCATGCCGATGGCCGTTGCTCCATCGTCATGAAGTCTTTCCAAAAGCTTTGCATGCAGGCTGCGCGGAAAGGGCCAGGCAATGCCCAGCTCCTGAAAGCTGGGCTCGTCAATGGCCAGAATGACAACCGGGATGGTGCTGCGCTGTGGCGCAGAAAGCGCGGTGAATAAATCAAAGACCTTGAGTTCAATGGCCTGCCAGGGCGCAGTGTGACTGACGAGCCAGACCACCATAGCCGCCAGAGCGCCCCAGACCAGCCGCTTTGCGACCAGGTGAAGAGCAAATCCCTGGCCTTGCACTTTGCTAGAAGCGGTAGCGGGCATCCACCCCATACCGGGTCGGTTGCCATTGGGCGGACTGACCCCAAAAATTCAACGCTGCCGCGCCAAGCATCCACCGTTTATCAAAAGATTCCCAATAGCCGATCAAATCTGCACTCCATCCAGCAGTGCGAAGCGACAAGTTTTCTTTGTCTTCGTATCTTTCGGAGCGCAATACGACGCGGGTACTAAAGTAAAAACGCTTTCCGCTTGCCCATGTGCTGCCTAAAACTGTGGTCTGACGCGGGACAAATGGCATCCACCGATTTCCAGCTACGCCACTCGATTCGCGGGCATCGGCATACTCACTATTGCTATCTTGGTAAATATATTTACCGTAAACCGACCAGCGCGAGTTGAGCATGTGGTTGATTGCCAGTGAGAGTTTGCTTAAAGTTCCGACTTCAAAACTGGGGATCGCTTCCAAGAGGTCAAATGAAGCGAGGTTATCCAGGCGAGTGCTTCGAATTTCTGAGAGTCCCGGAATGTTGGGCAGGTTAAAGAGGCTGGCTACAGGTGTCGGATTCGAGATGCGCATTCGGTCTGCGCGAAAGCTAAAAAAAGTATTGTTGTCCAATTCCTGACCCCATTGAATTGCAAGCCTCTTTTGTCTTCCACCAGCTTCCACAAGCTGGTCCTCTGCGGCTATGCCTGCAGTCTCCACCTGATTGAGTGACGAGGTGCTGAACGGCCGAATCCAGTCCTGATAGGCCAATCGCAGGGTCGCGCCGGGAACTGGGTTGAATACAAGTCCGAGCCGCGGGTTGACTGAGTCGGAGCTTTCGTTGCGAAGGTTCTCAACGTTAACCCCCTCTGTTGTAAGTGACTGCGAAAAAATATCGCGGTTGCGAACTTTGGTTTCTAAATTCTCAAAAGCCAGAGCTCCCTCAATGGACAGACCTTCCCTTATGCGATGAAATCCGGAGAGTGTTAGTCCTGTGTAGCCCCGCTCCAGATTCCCGAGAGATAGGAATTGCATATCACCAATCAGCTGTGGCTGCGCTGAGGAGTTCAGCATGGCAATCGGACCAGTTCCTCGATAATTTGTGCCCTGGGATACCAGTCCCCGTTCAATGGAAATGCTCCAACGCGTGCCGGGCTGCGGGTCAAAAATATGGCGTATCTGGTAGTCGTTGCGATCGATATCGCGTACCCCATTCCAACTAATGATTCCGGTTACGTCCAATGGAGCAAATGCTGTTGGCTGGTTGGTCACGGAGCCACCTTCCAAGGTGCGACCTATTTTTAGCCATGTTTGCTCCACTGGACTCCAGCGATAGGCCAAGCCAAATGCTCCGAGTTGTTTGCTGCCTCCCATAAAAGTGCTGCGAACATCGGAGCCAGTACCCAGGGAAAGATCAAAATTGTTATTCGCCTGGATGCCTGCATTGAGACCATTGAGGTAGCCAAACATATTGATCTTCTCTGTGGGCTGAAGGCCGATGCCAAAGGTGGTGATTTTGCTTCTCGATTCAAAGTTGGGTGTATTTTGCAAATAAGGCAAATTCTCGGAAGCCACATTTAATGGGAGCGTATCGATAAATTCGTGTTGAGTTTTTACGAACCAGGCCATCGGAATGCGGGTGTTGTCCATTCCATTTATGGAAAGCGAAGGCGTTCGCTGCCATTCGGGATCACTGATCAAAGTAACGGCTGCTTCACCGTGAACACCAGGCATAACCAGCAAAGAAGAATGCTTTTGCCCGGCCCCGAAGGCCAGTGGATCCGTCAAAAATCCCTGAAACAATTCGGAATTTTTGTTGAATTCCCCCCGATACCGGTCTGCCAAAAACAGATGACTACCACCCCAAAAGGGGCTGAAACTTTGCTGCGCCAGTTCAAGAGCCCAATCCTCCATACCAAAGAAAGCAAGAGAAGCGCCCAAGTTGGCGCTGCCCTTTTGGTCGTTGGCAAGTTGGTTGAGTGACTTCAGGTTTGGCATGCGCTGCACAGCGGCTCGTGCCGCATCTACCGCTTCGCCGGGTTGAAACTGGTCGGTGTGAATCTGCGCCAGAAACATGTAAGGCACAGGGTCCTTGTCATCGAGCGCAATGGCCTGTTGCAGCGTGCTGATGGCATCTGTGTGGCGACCCAGTTGGTAATACGCCACCGCTGTCCAGGTTTTTGCGCGGGCATAGCGCGGCTCCATTACACCGGCGCGCAGTAAAGCCGCCAGTCCATCTTCGGTGCGCCCTTGTTTCAGCCTCAGCAGGCCCAACCCCGATAGCGCCACATAGTCGCCCGGGTTGTCGGCCAATGCCGCTTCGAAAGCGGTGTCGGCAGCGTCAAACCGGTTGGCGAAGGTTTCGAGTGTGCCCAATTCACCTTGCAACCCTTCGGCCCTGGCATCAATGCTGGCGGCCTGCTGCAATAGTTTGCGGGCCAGCGCGGAGTCTTCACGTTCATTGTGGGCGCTGCCCAAACCCAACCACCCGCGAGAATCCTTTGGAGCAAGTTGCGTTGCTTCGGTGTAGGCCTGCAAGGTGCCGGGCAGATCACCTCGTCTGCGTGCCAACTCAGCGCGCGCAAGGGCCAACGCCGTATGGGGACGCTTGGGAGCAGATGTCAGGGTACTTTCACTTTCATCCAGCCGGTCACTCAGTAGCAGGGCATGGGCCAGTTGTGCGATCAGGGACGGATGCTCTGGCCATCGACCCAGGCCTGCCTGAAGCGTATTGGTTGCAGCTGTGGAGTCACCATCCATCACTTGCAAATCAGACTGCACCAACCACGCAGCCACAGGGGCTTTTCGTGGTCCCGCCAGCAGGGTTTTCAGCTGCGCGCGCGCGCCAGCCAAGTCGCCTTCACTCAGACGCAGTGCGCTATCAAAGAAATCGGCCCATTCTGGAGGCGCCGCAGCGCGGGCGGCGCGCCATGCCTGGCGTGCACCTGCAATGTCACCCGCTTTCATGGCCGCGTGGGTACTGGCCAGAGACGCTGGAATCTCTTGCGCCTGCAAATGGGGCAGGGGGTTAGCGCTCAGCGCATTGACCCATTGCACGCGGTCCTTGGGTTGGGAGAGAAGCAGTTTGACCGGGGCCTTTCCCACCTCAGCAATGGCCGCTTCATTGGCACCCACACTGACATTGCCCAACGCGTTGGAAAAAGCCACCGTTCCACTGAGCACCGTGATCATGGTTTTGCCGTCGGCACCTACCTCCAGGTCCCAGTCCGTGCCACGAATAGCGGCTACTGCCGCGGGTGTTTCAATGTTCAGGCGACTTCCATCGGCGCGTTTGGTTTGCGCCCAAAGCCGTCCGGCACTTAAGGAAAGTGAAGTGGTGGGCTGACCGGCGCCTGCGACTGCTTTCACTTCCAGAACGGTGTTCTGATTAAGTCGCAGCTGCGTGTCGTCGGCAAACATCAATGCCATCTTGGTGGCGTCCAGCGTGCGAACAAAGCTGCCTGCTGGCAGGGCCTGCGAGGCCTTGGCTGTGCGCCAATCGGTCGCTTTGGGTGGTCGTTGTTCGCCTGTTCCCTGAATGTTGATGATCTCGGCAGCGGCCCCGGCAGGCAAGGCCGCAAACGCAGGTAAGGAGCCCAGACAGGCTAGCGCGACCGACGTTAATCGCAGGAATGAAACGGTGGTGTGGGATGGTTTCATTCTCTATGACCTCCAAAACTTCTAATTCAGTCGGCTGCGATGTTTTTCAATTTGCAAGCGCACTTGTGAAGGTGCGGTTCCGCCCAGTATATTGCGGGCGTTAAGCGAGCCACGCAGGCTCAGGCACTCGTACACATCTTTTTCAATCTTCGGGTTGAACTCCTGCAACACGGCCAATGGAAGCTCCGACAGGTCAACTTGATGTGTCGTGGCGGCCTTGACGGCATGCGCCACGGTTTCGTGTGCATCTCGGAAGGGCAGGCCTTTTTTAACCAGGTAGTCGGCCAGATCGGTAGCGGTGGCATAACCCCTGAGTGCGGCGGCTTCCATGGGCTGCGGGTTGACGGTAATGCCGCCTTCTTTCTGGCCTGTGGTCGTATTCACTTGCCCGCCAACCATCTCACTGAAGATGCGCAAGGTGTCTTTGAGCGTGTCGACGGTATCAAACAGGGGCTCCTTGTCCTCCTGGTTGTCCTTGTTGTAGGCCAGGGGTTGGCCCTTCATCAAGGTGATCAGGCCCATCAGGTGGCCGACCACGCGTCCGGTCTTGCCCCGCGCCAACTCCGGAACGTCGGGGTTCTTCTTCTGCGGCATGATGGAACTGCCAGTGGTAAAGCGGTCTGCGATTTTGATAAAGCCAAAGTTCTGGCTCATCCACAGTATCAGTTCTTCGCTCATGCGGCTGATGTGCACCATGCACAGCGAAGCCGCTGCGGTGAACTCGATTGCAAAATCGCGGTCACTGACTGCGTCCAGGCTGTTTTGGCACACCTGCGGATTGCCCGCTTCGTCCACCATGCCCAGGGTGCGGGCCACACGTTCGCGGTCCAGCGGGTAGCTGGTGCCCGCCAGAGCGGCAGAACCCAGCGGCAGCCGGTTGGTGCGGCGGCGCACCTCCCTAAAGCGCTCGGCGTCGCGGCTGAACATTTCCACATAGGCCAGCATATGGTGGCCAAAGCTCACGGGTTGGGCCACTTGCAAATGGGTAAAGCCCGGCAGGATGACTTCGACGTTTTTTTCGGCGATATCGACCAGCGACTTTTGCAGGTCAATCAGCAAATCACCA
>CAJBMJ010000555.1 GCA_903954045.1 uncultured beta proteobacterium
ACGATGGCATCGGCATCACGGTACAGGGGCGAGGCCAGTCTTGCCTCGAAACTGGGCTCGCCACCGTTAAACCAGTCCACGGTCACCGAGTTGGGCGGGAGCGCAGCCAGCATGGGGCGCAAAGCAGCCTCGTTGCTGCGTCCCCAGACCGAGTTTTCCAGCAGCACAACGGTGCGCGGTCCGGACTTGCGCGCCCGCTCCAGCAGAAATGGCGCAATTTGTGCATCGCTGACTGAAACCCTAAAGGTGTAGCTCGGTTTGTAGTTATGGGCGATCAATCCTTGCCCTGCAGCCCAGGGGATCAGGTAGGGCATTTTCAAGCGATGGATAGACTCAAGCTCCTCTGTGATCACGGCAGTGTGCATGCCCCCGACTATGCCCAGCACCTCAGGCATCGCTGCGAAATCCTCCAGGTTTTTGAGCCCCTTGGGACCCAATGCCGAGTGGTCCCGTGCGATCACCTGCACCGGTCTACCGAGCAACCCCCCATTGCGGTTAATGTCTTCTGCGGCCATCTGAACGCCGCGGTAGATGGCCCCACCGGCCAGCGAGCCCCGACCCGAAAAATCCACATTGACCGCGACCACCAAGGGCTCCTTGCCACCCGCCTGTGGTGAACGCTCCTGAGCGATGTGGCGCAACTCCTCGGTTTTGACCAGCAGGTCATAGCCCACTTCAAAGCCAAACTTGTCCGCAATAGGTGCCAGGGCCTTGGCAAAGTTCTGGCGCTCTTCAGCAGTGAGCGTATGGACAGCGACACCCGCAGCCCGTATCGTTTCCAGGAATGCAATCTCCCTGCGCGCGGTTTCTTCGCGTTCCCAGGTGGTCAATTCCTGCGCGGCACGCGAGACAATATCCCGCTGCTCGGGTGACAAGGTCTCAAACGCCCGTTTGCTACCCGCAAAAACATAGGCAAGATAGGCATGGTTGCTCAGCGTCATGTGTTTTTGCACTTCATGAAAACGCATGGCGACGATGGCGACCAAGGGGTTTTCCTGGCCGTCCACCGCACCGTCCGCCAGGGCCTTGTAGGTGGCATGGAAATCGATGGGGATGGCCTGGGCCTGCAGGGACTCAAACTGCTCTGCGATCAGCGGACTCTTCATGGTGCGGATACGCAACTTGGCAAATTCATGGGGATTGCGAAGCGGTGTGTTGGCTGTGAACTGCTTGAATCCGTTTTCCCAAAAAGTAATTCCGACCAAATCAATCGCGGCCAGTTTGGACAGCAGCATACGACCGGGTTCTCCGTCGAGCATGGCATACAGCTCTTCACGCCCCGAGAAATAGAAGGGCAAGTCGGCATACTGCATGGCAGGGATGGCCGAACTGAGTTTGGCGGTAGGAATCAACACCAGGTCCAAACTGCCGCTGCGGGCCATTTCCAGCATTTGGTCGTCACTGCCCAACTGTTGGTCAGGATGCACAGAAACCTGGAGTTTTCCGCCACTGCGTTCGTTGACCACCTCCGCAAAACGCATGGCTGCAGCGTGGAGCGCGCTGCCAGACGCAATGTTCAGCCCCAGACGGAGCACCCGAACCTCGGGTTTACGGGCCTGTTCAGTGACCTGGCTTTTGGGCGCAACCGGTCCCCTGCCCTGCCATTGCAACCAGGCAATGGCGACCACAACGATCGCCGCAATGGCCACAGCCCATCTAACCTTCAAATTGGAAAACATACAAACCTCCCGGCTGATCGCACACAGTTCACGCGCTGGCTTCTTGGTCCACGTAGCGCAAAGCGATTTCACAAAACTCGCCAAACCGTTCTTCGAAAATATCCACCAAGACAGGATCGAAGTGGCGGCCCTTGTCTTCCAGAATAATGCGCTTGGCTTCTTCGTGAGCGAAGGCCGGCTTGTAGACCCTTCTCGTTGTCAGCGCATCAAACACATCAGCCAATGCCATCAAACGTGCGGACAGAGGAATGTCTTCTCCCATTAGCCCATCCGGGTAGCCACTTCCGTCCCATTTTTCATGGTGCCAATGGGCAATATCCATGGCCACATGCAAAAACTCCAGCGGCCTGTGATCTGACTCACCGTGCATGGCCCGCTCAATCGAGTTGGCACCAATAACGGCGTGCTGCTTCATGATCTGCCATTCCTCTGCATTGAGCGGGCCGGGCTTGTTCAAAATGTGGTCAGGAATGCCCACCTTGCCAATGTCGTGCAATGGAGCCGCTTTGGCAAGCAGGTCCAGCGCGTGCGCCGTGAGTGCTGGCTGACCAGGGCCGCGATCAACCAGCGAGTGCGCCAGCAGGCTGACATAGCCCTGAGTACGCCTGATGTGGTTTCCAGTTTCGTTATCACGCGTTTCTGCCAGACTCGCTAGCGCCCGCATGGCCACGTCTTCAACAATTCGGTTGTCCCGAATACGACGCTTCACCTCGATTCCTAGGTCGATGTTGTGCACGCGAAGCGCGTCTTGTGCCTGCTTCAGGTGAATCTGGGTGCGCACACGCGCCAACACGACGGCCGGCTTGATGGGCTTGGCGATGTAGTCAACCGCACCCAATTCGAAACCCCGCTCCTCATCGCTGGCATCGTCCATGGCCGTCACGAAAATGACCGGAATTTGGCGTGTAGCGGGGTTCTCTTGCAAACGCTGCAACACCTCATGGCCATCCATTTCAGGCATCATGACGTCCAGCAAAATAAGGTCTGGATGCGGGCTGGTGACAGCTGCCTTGAGTGCGCGCGGACCCGAACTTGCAACACGAACCCGGTACTCCTGCTCCAACAGGCCCCCAAGCACAGTCAAGTTTTCCGGTTGATCATCGACGATCAGTATGGTGTGTCGCATTGGAGCTATTTTCAGCAATCATGATGAGAGCGAAATTCTGTTTGTGATCGAACAATACCATGAAGTTATTTGGTAACTGAAAGCCGGTAATCCTCTGTGCAAGCGCTGGCAATTTGAGCACCCCTCGCCGCTACACTCTAGGCTTTGCATCCTGAAGCTCCAAAATGACCTATTGCGTCGCCATCA
>CAJBMJ010000556.1 GCA_903954045.1 uncultured beta proteobacterium
ACCGGGCTGGCCAACCGCCGACAGTTTGACGAGGTTCTGGATTCCGAATGGCGTCGCGCCCAGCGCATGCGCCAGCCTATGGCGATTGGCATCCTGGATGTGGACCGGTTCAAGCAGTACAACGATCTGTACGGTCACCTGGCGGGGGATGTCTGCCTGAAAACCGTGGCGGAAGTCCTCATGGCCCATATCGGCCGCTCGGGTGATCTGGCAGCGCGCTACGGTGGGGAAGAGTTTGCTTTCATTGCCATCGGGGTCGATCAGGACGGCGCACTGGCCTTGGCCCAGAAAATCTGTGATGCCCTTTCGGCCTGCGCAATGCCACACCGTGGGTCCGAATTCGGGCATGTGACCGCCAGTGTGGGGGTTTCTTCCATGGTTCCCGATGAGGGCACGCCCCCGCTGACCCTGGTGAAGGCTGCGGACGACGCGCTCTACCAGGCCAAGGAGCAGGGGCGCAACATGGTTCGCTACTTGCCCCCGTCCCTAGTGCCGGGTGCTTAGCTGCCCACCAGGTTCATGTAAACACCACAACCCAGGTAGAGGCCATCCATCTCCTGCACATAGGACATTTTGGTTTGCACTGCGCCGGTGGTGGGGTTTGTAATCTGGTATTCGACCCAGCCCGGCTCAATGCGAGCCTGCTCCAAAATGGCTGCAAGTAAAGACTGCCCGTCCACACCGGCAATGTCTTGAACCCGGGTGCCCACCTTGCTCTGGTTTCCGCCGAATGCGCGGTAGGTGCCATCGTCATCCAGCACAAAAACATACATGTCGCGATCGCAGAAGCCCTGGCCAGGGTCGCTCAGTGCTCTCAAAAAGTTGTCCGGGGAGGTCCGTGTACGAAATGCAGCGGCTTTTTGCACTAGCCCGATCGCCTCTTCCGGCGAGCCTTGCTGTAACTTGAAAATGGCAACCGAATGCACCAGCGAATTGGCCCGGCGTTCCATGTTTTCTGCCTTGTGCACAGTGCGAACCACCATCTGTGCATTGTGCTGAGTGATCTCGTCGAGTTGGTGTGCAGCTTGGGTAATTCCAGACAAACCACTGCTTTGCTCCGTGCTGGATGTGGCGATCTGAAGCATGCTGTCGGACAGGTCGCGAATGCCTTCAACCACCTCAGAAATTGTCACGCCAGCGGCTTGAATGCGTTGAACACTGGTAGCGATTTGCGCTGAAGAAGCGCCAATCAACTGCCGGATCTCCTTCGATGATTCGGCTGATTTCTGTGCCAGTGAGCGGACTTCGCTGGCGACTACTGCAAAGCCCCGGCCTGCCTCACCCGCGCGGGCAGACTCCACGGCGGCGTTGAGGGCCAGGATATTGGTTTGAAATGCCAACCCGTCGATGACACCCACGATCTCGTCCATGCGCTTGCTGCTGGCCTGAACTGCCACGACCGACGCAACCGCCTCCGTCATGACCTGGGTACCGCTCTCGGCTGCATCGCGCACCTTGCGGGCCAGCACGTTGGCGGAACCCGCAACATCGGAATTCTGCTGCACATGCTCTGACAGCTCCGTCACGTTGAACGCCGTCTGCTGCAGTGTGGCGGCCTGAAGCGTTGTGCGCTCCGATAAATCCTGACTGTCCCGTGTCAGGCTGCTTCCCGCGTGTGCCACGATGGCAGCATTGCTGCGCAAATTGGCGACCATGCCGGAAAGCGTTGCTCCGAGTTGATTGACAGCAAGCGCAACCCTGTGCATTTCGTCGCTTCCCGATGGTGTTTGCCTGTAGCGCAAGTCGCCCGCCATGATTTCGTCAATCGAGCGAACAACCTGGTCCAGATCCCGGGTAACGCTGAGATGAAAAATCACCAGGCAATAGAGCAATGCAAGCACATCGAGCATGCAAAGCACCAAAGCCACCAGAAACGCCGATCGCGGCTCAACCCCAACAAAGAAAGACCAGACCACCACCACTACGGGCAAAGTGGCAAGCAGGCCGATCAGGGAAACTTTGGCCGCAAAAGGCAAGCGGCGCATGAGGGCTATGCCAGGTCTTACAAAAAGGCTATGTTTCACCGCTATACCCTTTGTTGGCTGTCAAGGTGGGTAATTAAAGCGACCCTAGCCGAAACCTGTCAATTGACGGCTATCAAACTTATAGCAAAAAAATCTTCCCCGGATTCATGATGTTGTCGGGGTCCAGCGCGCGTTTGATGGTGCGCATCATGTTTACCGCACCGTCGCCAGTTTCGGTGCGCAAAAATTCCATCTTGTGCAGCCCAACCCCATGCTCTCCGGTGCAGGTGCCGCCTAGCTTGAGCGCGCGTTCCACCAACTGGCTATTGAGCTTTTCTGCCAGCACGCGTTCCTCGGGCTTGTTCGGGTCGATCAGGTAGCCCACATGGAAGTTGCCGTCGCCCACATGCCCTACCAAAAAGTAGGGCAGGCCGGCCTCTTGCGCTTCGGTGACCGAGTCAAGCAAGGCATCGGCCAGGTTGGAGATGGGTACACAGGTGTCGGTGGTGATGGCCTTGCAGCCCGGAACCGACTGCACTCCGGCAAAGTAGGCGTTGTGCCGTGCGGTCCACAAGCGGGTGCGCTCTTCGGGCGTCTCGGCCCACTCAAAAGCCGCACCGCCGAATTCGTCGGTAATGGATTGCACGGTTTCCACCTGCTCCTTCACGCCAGCGGGCGAGCCGTGGAATTCAAACAACAGCATGGCGCCTTCACGCAGACTGAGTTTGGAGTGGGCGTTGACGATGCGAATGGTGTTGCCATCGAGCAGTTCGCAGCGGGCAATCGGCACGCCCATCTGAATGATCTGGATGGTGGCATTCACTGCATCGGCCAGTGTGCTGAATGAGCAGGTGGCCGCCATCACCGCTTCGGGCAGCGGGTAGAGCTTGACGGTGATTTCGGTGATGACACCGAGCGTTCCTTCGCTGCCCACCATCAGGCGGGTAAGGTCGTAACCCGCAGCCGACTTTTTGGCACGGGTGCCGGTGCGGATGATTTCTCCTTGCGCGGTCACTACCTCCAGCGCCAACACGTTTTCGCGCATGGTGCCGTAGCGCACGGCGTTGGTGCCGCTGGCGCGCGTGGCGCTCATGCCGCCGATGGTGGCGTCCGCTCCGGGGTCGATCGGGAAAAACAGACCGGTGGATTTGACCGCAGCGTTGAGCTGGGTACGCGTCACGCCAGGTTGCACCGTCACTGTCAGGTCATCCGCGTTGATGGAGAGCACCTGATTCATGCGCCCCACATCCAGGCTGATTCCGCCTTGCACCGCCAGCAAATGGCCTTCTAGCGAAGAGCCCACGCCAAAGGGAATGACAGGCACTTTGTAGCGCGCCGCCAGCTTCACCGCATCGGCCACGTCCTGCGTACTTTGGGCGAACACCACCGCTGCCGGTGGCGGCACGCTGTAGGACGACTCATCGCGGCCATGCTGTTCGCGCACCGCCATGGCGGCAGAAAACTGGTTGCCAAACCGCTCGCTGAGTGCATCCAGCAGCACTTGAGGTACTTCGCGTTGGGCGACTTGGGGAATCAGGTGTTGGGCTGGGGTTGGGGCGTTCATGGTGCGAATTCCTTTATGCGGTAGAACCCCCAAGGCCCCGTGGTGCGGCTGGCTTTGCGGGAAGGCTAATATCTCCATTTTCATCGAAGGACACGCAGCATGGGAAACCGCCTCTCACAAATCGCCACCCGCACCGGGGATGCTGGTACCACCGGCCTGGGTGACAACAGCCGCGTTTCCAAAAACAGCCTGCGTGTGCACGCCATGGGCGACATTGATGAGCTCAATTCTCATATCGGCGTGCTGCTGTGCGAAGACATGCCTGAAGGTATTCGTACCCTGCTGGTGGAAATCCAGCACCAGCTTTTCAATCTGGGCGGGGAGTTGTCGATTCCGGGTTTTGAGCTTCTCAAACCCGAGGCCGTGCTGGCGCTCGACGAAGCGCTGGCCGAGTACAACGAAACCCTGCCCCGACTCAAGGAATTTATCTTGCCCGCCGGCACCCGCGCTGCCAGCCTGGCCCATGTATGCCGCACCGTGGCGCGGCGCGCTGAGCGGGCGCTGGTGGCGCTGGGCAACGAAGAAGCGCTCAAGGAAGGGCCACGCCAGTACCTCAACCGCCTGTCAGACCTGATGTTTGTGCTGGCCCGCGCGCTCAACCGCCACCGCACCGATGGCTCGGTGGGGGACGATGTGTACTGGAAGAGCAAACGGTTGGAGCAGGAAGACTAGGCAATCGCAGGCAACACCTGCCCCCGACACTCCCCAAATCCCACACGCGCCGCACCTGGTTTTTCGCACCAGCCGCGCAGGATGACGCTGTCGCCATCTTGCAGGAAGGCCCGCTCTTCGCCGTTGTCCAGTCTCAGGGGCTGCCTTCCGCCCTGGGTTAGCTCAATCATGGCGCCTGCTTCCTGCGCTGTGGGGCCCGAAATGGTGCCGCTGCCCAGCACGTCACCTGACTGCAAGTTGCAACCGCCTACGGTGTGTTGAGTGAGCATTTGCGCAATCGACCAGTACTGGTGTTTGAAGCTGGTGTGGGTCAGTTTGGCAGGCCCCGCTTGCTGCGCCTGGCGTTGTGCGGTGTCCATCCAAACCTCAAGCTGGATGTCGAGCGCACCGTGGTCGCGGTTGCCCGCGTCTTCCAGATAGGCCAGCGGCTGGGGGTGATCTGCCGGGCGGTTCCAGGGCAGGCGGTAGGGGGCTAACGCTTCCAGCGTCACGATCCACGGCGACACCGTGGTCGCAAAGTTCTTGCCCAGAAAAGGCCCCAGCGGGGTCATTTCCCAGAATTGGTGGTCGCGTGCGGACCAGTCATTGAGCAGGCTGATGCCAAAAATATGGTTTTCTGCCTGCGCCAGTGAAACCGGCTCGCCCTGGCGATTGCCTTGGCCCACATAGATGGCGAGTTCCAGTTCGTAGTCCAGTCGGGCGCAGGCGCCATACACCGGCGCTTTGGCGCCCGGCGCCATGCTTTGCCCCATGGGGCGACGAAACTGCTGACCGCTGACACCAATGCTGGACACCCGGCCATGGTAGGCAATGGGCAACCACTGGAAGTTGGCCGAGAGCGGGTCGTCCGGGCGAATCAGCTTGCCGACATTGGTGGCGTGGTCGATGGACGTATAGAAGTCTGTGTAGTCGCCAATGCGGGTGGGCAGCTTGTGTTCGATGGCGCACTGAGGAATCAGGCACGCTTGCACCTTGCCCTGGGTGACCGCATCGGCAGAGGTGTGTAGCAATGCAAACAGGGCGTGCCGCAAGGTCTGCCAGGCCTGCGGACCCAAGGCCATGAAGTCATTCAGGCTACTTTGGGCACAGGTCTCGCAAGCCAGTGCCGCCAGACTGCTGAGGGTCCCAGAGGCGCAGAGTGCCGCCATGTCCACCACCTGGTCGCCAATCGCAACGCCACCGCGAAACGCCTGGTTACTGCCCCGCAAACGAAAGACACCGAAGGGCAGGTTTTGAATGGGGAAATCACAGCCCGCTGTTTGGGCGGATGCCAGCCAGCAGGTGGCGGCTGGGTCGTGCGTGTGGTTCAGTTTAAACATGAATTGCTCCCAATTTGATAGCTTCTTGTGTAGGTTTTGAGAGGGCTGGCGGCCAATTTGGTCAAAATTTACCTGCTTGCCATCAGGGCATCGTCAAAAATGGCCACAGCGCGGGTCCAGCCTGCAGAGGCGCCGCGAATCTTGTGGGGAAAGCAGCTGATGTAAAAACCGGTGGGCGGCAAGGCTTCGAGGTTGTGCAGTTTTTCGATGTGGCAGTAGCCAATGTCGCGCCCGGCCTTGTGGCCTTCCCAGATCAGCGAGGCATCATGGCTCTGGCCGTATTTTTGAGCGGTGTGCACAAAAGGTGCGTCCCAGCTCCAGGCGTCGGTGCCGGTCAGGCGCACACCGCGCTCCAGCAGATACATGGTGGCCTCATAGCCCATGCCACAGCCCGACGCCACGTAGTCCGGCTGGCCGTAGCGCGAACCGGC
>CAJBMJ010000557.1 GCA_903954045.1 uncultured beta proteobacterium
AAGCCAAGTCGCCCGATAGCGCCCGGTGTTCATGCAGTAGCTGTGCCAGCGTCACCCGCGACACACCCAGCAATGCGGACATGCGCGCCTGCGTGATGCCCAGGGCAGGTAGCACGTCCTCACGCAGTACAGCGCCGGGGTGGGTGGGTTTGCGGTTTGGGTTGCGAAGTGACTTCATGGTGTGGCCTCCTAGTGATAGTCCTCAAGGTTTACAGCAGTGGCGTGCTGTCCGTCAAAGCGATAAGTGATGCGCAGATTACCCGTCACCGTCACCGCATATTCACCAGCACGGTCCCCTTTGAGAGCATGAAACTTGTTGCCCGGCAAATCCATATCGTCCGCTTTAATGGATGCCTCCAGGCGGTCAAGCAGCCGCTCAATTCGCGCTGCGCTTTGGGCAGGGATTGCACGCTTGTCGCTTTCGGTAAAAAAGCGTTCAAGCCCTTTGTGTTTGAAGGATTCAATCATGGGGTGTTACGCGCTGCATTACAAGAAGTGTAACGCAATGCGTATCATGCTGCTTTGATGGGCAACTGAATCACATCCGCACCGATGCGAATTTTGTCCAGATAGTCTGCCCATACCTGCATCATGTCTTTGCGCGCTGGCAGGTGCGTTGTGCGGTTGTAGGCACGGCCATTGGCATCCTTAACCGCGTGGGCCAATTGGTGCTCTATCAGTTCAACCTTTTGCCCTAGGATTTCATCCAGAATGGTGCGCGCAGTAGCTCTGAAACCGTGTGCTGTGTGTTCAAACCCCAGTTTCCGGATTGCATCAGCCACCGTATTGGCAGCCATAGGCCGATCATCATCTTTCTGCATCGGTAGCACATACACGCTTGTTCGCGGCAGGCTCTCCAATACAACTAACGCTTGCCTTGAAAGCGGAACAATGTGGTCACGACCCATCTTCATGCGCGCTGCAGGGATCGACCAGGTGTCGTTTTCAATCTCAGTCCACAATGCAGCCCGCAATTCACCTGGGCGTGTAAAAGTGAGCGCCGATAGCTTGAGAGCGGCAGCCGTCAAAGGATGCCCCTGAAATGCATAGATGGCGTGCATGAGCCTTGCCAGATTCAACGGGTCTGTGATGGCGGTGAAATTGCCACCCGGTGGGGCGGCGAGGGCACCACGTAGATCACCCGTTGGGTCTCTTTCTACCTTCCCCGTAGCCACGCCATAGCGCATGATTTGGCCGCACATTGCCACTAATCGACGAGCGCGGTCGGCACTGGTAGATTCAACAACTCGGGCCACTGCCAGGATGTCGCGGGCGGTAATCGCTGTCACTTCCATGGTGGCCAGGGGACTGCATTCACGCTCGATCCACAGGCTCAATTTGTCGCGCGTGATGTCTTTGAGAGTCTGGCGACCCAGCCAGTCTGCAGCCAATGCGTCAAAGGTATTGGCTTTGCGTGCCTTGACCGATTGCTTGTGGGCACTGGGGTCGATGTCTTGGGCAAGCTGGGTGCGAGCTTCTTGGTGCCTTTCGCGTGCCTTGGCTAAACATATGTCAGGATAGATTCCAAGAGCCAGGGTTTTTTGCTTTCCACCGAATCGGTAAGCGTAGCGCCAATATTTGCCGCCGGTTGGGGCGACTTGTAGAAAGAGGCCGCGACCGTCAGTGTATTTACCCGGTTTGTCAGTTCGGCGAATCTGTATGTCGGTGAGTGCCATCTGATACCATCAAAAGTACCAACAAATTAGTTGGAATTTCATGATACCTCATGATGTGACCTAACATGAGTTTTCTATGGTTTCACTGGAGAAAGCGGTGTAAGGTGCCTGCAATGCCACTGGGCTCTCATCCTGAACCGGGGTTCAGGTGGGCTAGGTCAGCGCACGCTTTGGGTTCATCTAACGCGAGATGATCACGCCAGCAGGGCAATGTTCCAGGCCCGGGCTCTAAGAGCATTGGTTCAAGGAAATATAAAGCCCGGCGAGCACTGCAGACAACGATGATTGTAGGTCCATCACCGCTGTATTTGCGTGGAGT